>DATAIY010000086.1:0-6749 GCA_036262475.1 Solirubrobacterales bacterium | reverse complement strand
GTCGCGGGGGAGATCGGGTTCCTGATCATCTTCAATTTGGTTTTCAGCTTCACCGCCGCCAACGTCAGCGTCGGTGGCCACCTCGGCGGCTTGGTCGCGGGGGTGATCTGCGGCCTGGCGATCGTCGCCGGCGAGCGGGGGAGGCTGGGGAGGAAGAGGCTGCCGGCGGAGCTGCTGCTGATCGCGGCCGTCGCCGCGATCTCTGTCGTCGGCGCCCTGATCGTTGCCTGACGCCGCTCAGCGCCCGTGCGAGGGCCTGGTGACCGGCGCCTGCAGCGCCACGAACGCGATGTTGCCGGGCGGGTCCATCAGGTCCGGGTGCAGCAGGTGGCAGAGCAGCTCGACGCCGTCCACCAGGCGCGGGCCCGGTTGCGTGAAGGCGGCGGCCGCATCGACCGCGAAGACTCGGGTAGCTCCAAGAGATGCAATTCGCTCCCAATGCTCCATCGCCTGGGCCTGGGCGTCCTCAACGAGCCCGTCGGGCATCACGATGACGACTTCGGCGCCGAGGCTCGAGAGCTCCCCCCAGCCGACGACCGCCGGGTTCAGACCGGGGTCGCCGGCGACGTCCTCGCCACCGGCGATCGAAATCATCTCCGGGATCCAGAAGCCGCCGACCCTGGGCGAGTCGAGTCGCTCCAGCGCGATCACCCGCGGGCTGCCCGTACCCGAGACGGCCGCACGGATCGTCGCCAGCCTTCCCTCGAGTTCCCCACGCAGTTCGTGCGCGTGCTCTTCCATGCCGGTCGCCTCGCCAAGGCGCACCACCTCTTCGAGCATCTCGCTGAGCGTTGCGACGCGCATTATTTGCTCAATATCGCACCTCGCGGAAAAACCACGAGGATGGGCAGCTATATTGCGTTCGCCGAATGGCCGAGGACGTCCCAGCCCGAAGTACCGGGCCGCATAGCCGATGAGCGTCCTCCTGCTCGTCCTCCTGCTGCTGTTGATCGCGATCAACGGCTTCTTCGTCGCCGCGGAGTTCGCGCTCGTGCGCAGCCGCCGCGGCAAAATCGAACAACTCGCCGAGGAAGGCGAGTCCGGCGCCGAGGCGGTGATCGAGCAGCTCGACAAGATCGACGAATCGCTGTCCGCCTGCCAGGTCGGGATCACTATCGCCTCGATCGGGATCGGCTTCCTCGGCGAGCCCTCCCTCTCGAAGCTGATTGAGCCGCTTTTCGGCGGCCTCTCCCCTGGCGTCGCCGCGGCGCTCTCGCTGGCGATCGCCTTCGCTCTCGTCACCGCGGTCCACATCAGCGTCGGCGAGCAGGTGCCGAAGATGCTGGCGATCGCCAACGCCGAGCGCACCGCGCGGCGGGTCTCGCGACCGCTCAACTGGTTCCGGGTCGCGACGGCGCCGGTGACAATGGGGCTGAGTTGGATCTCGAACAGGATCGTCCGGCTCTTCGGCGTCAACCCGAGCGATCTCGAAGAACACCACACCTCCGAGGATCTGAAGCAGATCATCGACAGCTCCAGGATCGGCGGCACCCTCGACCCCGGTGAGGCGGGAATGCTCGGCGGCGTCTTCCACCTGCACGAGCAGGAGGCGCGTGAGGTGATGACCCCGATCCCCGCCGTGATCACCGTCGACGCCTCGGAGTCGGTCGAGTCGGCGCTGAGGCGCTGCGTCACCTCCGGCCACACCAGGCTCGTGGTGATCGAAGACGAGAACCCCGACCGGGTCAAGGGCATCGTCCACAACAACAGTCTCGCCCGGCTCTACATGAGCGACGGTCCCGAGGGCTCGATCGCGACGGTGATCCGCGACGCCCTGATCATCCCCGAGACGCGGCCGCTCGACGATCTGCTGCACGACCTCCAGGTCCAGCGGACCTCGCTCTCAGTCGTCGTCGACGAGTACGGGCGGACGGTCGGGATCGTCACCGTCGAGGACATCCTCGAGGAGGTGGTGGGGGAGATCGAGGACGAGACTGACCCCCGCGCCGCGGCGTTGCGCCAACTCACCAACGGCGACTGGTTCGTCCGCGGCCACGTCTCGATCGGCGACCTCGCCGACGCCGGGATCAAGCTGCCGGTCGACACCGACGCCTACAATTCGGTCGGCGGCTACGTCTTCGGCGAGCTCGGAAGGCTGCCTAAGCGCGGCGACTCGATCGTCGCCAACGGCTACACGATCCGGGTCGAGGCGGTTCGCGAGAACCGGATCGAGGCGGTCCGGATCAGCGGTTCCGTCCGTCCCGCAGCCTAACTTCTCCGGGCAACCCGCGATCCGCCGAACGTTGGAGGTAGCGCATGTGGGTTGTACGCCTGACCGACAAGCAGCTCGAGGTTCTGAGGGCGCTTCTGCGCTCCGAGGAGCATCTCGGCCCGGCGCTGAAAGGCTCGATCGAGGCACTCGACCTCGCTCGCTGGGACGAGTTACCGGAAGCCGAGCTTCCCTGGGATAAGGTCGAGTCGATCGCCCGCCGCCAGGGAATCTCCGAGGCCGACGTCATCTGGGACATCTCCGGAAAAAGGAAGGCGGCCAACGCCGACTAGAAAAAGACGTCAGTCGTAGGAGTAAAAGCCCGAACCGGACTTGCGTCCCAACTTCTCTTCGCCGATCATCTCGACGATCAGGCCGGGTGGCCGGTGGGCCGCCTCATTGGAGTCGGCGTAGAGGGCGTCGCCGATCGCCTCGGCAACGTCTAGCCCGACGAAGTCGAGCAGCGCCAGCGGCCCCATCGGGTGGCCTGCGCCCAGCTTCATGCAGGCGTCGACCTCGCCCGCCTCCATGCCGGTCCGCTCGACCATCCGCACCGCGTCGAACAGGTAGGGGAACAGCAGCCGGTTGACGACGAAGCCGGCCTGGTCGGGAACCTCGACCGCGGTCTTGCCGAGCGCCGCGCACCAGGCGAGCGCCTTCTCTCTCGCGCGCCCGGCGCCGTCGGGGATGCAGACCTCGACCAGCTGCATCCGCGGCACCGGGTTGAAGACATGGAGGCCGAAGAGCCGCTCGGTCCCCGCGGCGGCGGCGATCTCGCCGATGCCGAGCGAGGAGGTGGTGGTCGCCAGATCCGCCTCGGGGCAGGCCGCGTCGATCGTCGCCAGCAGCTTTCCCTTCGCCTCGAGCTCCTCGACCACGGCCTCGACGACGACGTCGCAGTCGGCCAGGTCGGCCGGATCGGTCGTCACCCGCAGACGCGAGGGTTCGGCGTCCTCGATCTTGGCGCAGGCGGCGACGACCTTCTCCTCGGCGCGCCAGGCGGAGGCCTCGCTGCGGGCGAGCAGGATCGTCTCCGCGGTGGTGGTCGAGACGGCGGCGAGACCGGTGGCGATTGCCCCGCTCCCCGCGATCCCCGGACTCTCGTACCCCTGGTGAATGCTCATTGGCTGGGGTTCCTATCACGCTCCCGTAGGATGGTGAAGCGTGCCCGATAGAACTGGCTGACTAACCAGTCGGCCACCGACTTCCACATCCACGGCGGGCGCCGACCTGAAACTGGATCGAACGGAGGGCTTGAGATGGACAACGGCAAAGGCAGCTTCGGAGGCCGCGAGGTCGTAATCGTCGAGGCGACTCGGACGCCGATCGGTCGTGGCCATCTCGAGAAGGGCTATTACAAGGACCTCCACCCGTCCAACCTGCTCGCCAAGGTCTACGGGGAGCTGTTCGAGCGCACCGGCGTCGATCCCGCCGAGACCGGAGACGTGATCGCCGGCTGCGCTCAGCAGTTCGGCCAACAGGGCCTGAACATCGGCCGCAACGCCTGGCTCGAGGCGGGGTTGCCGGTGGAGGTGCCGGCGACGACGATCGATCGCCAGTGCGGCTCCGCCCAGCAGGCGGTCAACTTCGCCGCGGCGCTGATCGCCACCGGCGTCCACGACGTCGCGATCGGCTCCGGCGTCGAGCACATGGGCCACGTCTCCTTCGCCGACGGCCTCGACCTGATCAAGGAGCACGGCTCGCCGTTCTCGCCGGAGCTGCTGGCGCGCTATGACCTGATCCCGCAGGGCCTCTCGGCCGAGATGATCGCCGACAAATGGGAGATTCCCCGCTCTGAGCTGGATGAAATCGGACTGCGCTCCCAGCAGCTCGCCGCCAAGGCCACCGAGGAGGGCCGCTTCGAGCGTGAGATCGTCCCCTTCGCGGTCAACGGCGACACCTACATGACCGACCAGGGACTCCGCGAGACCACGCTGGAGGGCCTGGCGAACCTGAAGCCGGCCTTCAGGGAGGACGGCAAGATCACCGCCGGCAACTCCTCACAGGTCTCCGACGGCGCCGCCGCGGTGATGCTGATGGCGCGCGAGAAGGCCGACGCGCTCGGTCTCAAGCCGCGGGCGCGGATCTTCGACCAGACCACGGTCGGAGTCGACCCGGTGATCATGCTGACCGGTCCGATCCCGGCAACGCACAAGCTGCTCGAGCGCAACGGGATGACGATGGACGACATCGACCTGATCGAGATCAACGAGGCCTTCGCCTCGGTGCTCGCCGCTTGGCGCCGCGAGCTCGATCCCGACATGGACCGGGTCAACGTCAACGGCGGCGCGATCGCGCTCGGCCACCCGCTCGGCTCTACCGGCGCCCGCCTGATCACCACCCTGCTGCACGAGATGGAGCGCACCGACAAGGAGATGGGCCTGGTGACGATGTGCTGCGGTGGCGGGCTTGGTACGGGAACCCTGATTCAGCGGATCTGATCAGGGTAGGTTGCGCCTCGTTCCACTCCAATCAATCGAGACAGGGGAGATCAGTTGAGTGAGCGACTCATCGCCACGCTGGCCGGCGTCGTCGCAATTGCTGTCATCGCCGCGGGCTGTGGGAGCAGCACCAGCAGCGACAGCACCGCCTCGTCGCTGACCAAGGCGGAGTTCATCAAGCAGGGTGACGCGATCTGCAAGAAGGGCAACGAAGCCGTCAACTCCGAAGCCGAAGAATTCGCCAAAGAAAACGGCATCGACACCAGCAAGCCGACCACGGCCGAGCAGGAAGAGGTCGTCAGCGAAGTCGTCGGGCCCGCGATCCGCCAGGAGGGGGAAGAAATAGGCGCTCTCAGCGCCCCGAGCGGGGACGAGGGAAAAGTGAAGTCGATCGTCGAAGCGGTCGAAGCCGGCGCCGAAGAAGCCGAAGAAAGTCCGAGCTCCCTCGTCGAAGGCGAAACCGGGGGGCCGTTCGCGGAAGCGAACAAGCTGGCCAAGGAATACGGGTTCAAGGTCTGCGGTGGAGAATGACCGCCCGCCTCTAGGAACCTCGCCGGAGAAGGGCGCCCGAGTGGCGCCCTTTTCTGTACGCCGGGCATGCCAGGACGCTCGGAGGTGAAAGTCCTCTGTGAAGGAGATGGCACCAACCACAAGCCAAAGGCAACTGCGCCGTCGTGAGGCGGGGTGGGAAGGAAGCCGGAGGCGAAACCGCGACCCGAGGGACACAAACCGCATCAGAGGCGGGGCGGCCAGGGCGAGCCGGCAGAACACGGCGAAGCCCGTTGCCATCAAACGGCCGTCACGTAAATGCGGCGGGTGCGCGGGGAAGGTGTCCTGGCTTATCCCGGGAGACCTGCCGGAATGTCGGCCTCGACGAAGCAGTCGCCCGACACCGCTCGCTGGAAAGCGAGGGGGCATCCGGCAGGAGTCAGCAGAGGCCGTAGTAGCGGCGAGGTCGTGCGCCGCGAAGGGCCGAACGCGAAGCCGAGGCAATGCACGCCCGTGCTCGCGGAAGCCACAGCAGCCAACCCCGCCCAGGCGGGGCCTTCGCGCAATGGACGCATAGGGTGAAGCCCAAAGCTCCCCGCGAAGAGCAAAGCGGCTTCCCGGCGCCTGGCGAGGCGAAGCCTCACCCCGCCGCCACCGGGGATCTCTGGGAGGAATTCCTCTCCCGCGAGAACCTGGCGGCGGCGCTCAGACGCGTCGAGCAAAACGCCGGTGCCCCCGGCGTCGATGGCATGCAGACCCAGGAGCTTCGCCCCTGGCTTCATGACCATTGGCTGGAGGTAAAGGCCACGCTCGACGCAGGCACCTACCGCCCGCAACCCACCAGGAGGGCCACGATCCCAAAGCCCTCCGGTGGCGAGCGGGAGCTGGGGGTGCCAACGGCCCTGGATCGAGTGATCCAGCAGGCTCTATCGCAGGTGCTCACGCCCGTCTTCGACCCCGGCTTCTCGGAGCGCAGCTTCGGCTTCCGCCCCGGCCGCTCAGCCCACCAGGCGGTGGAGCGCGCAAGGCGCGACATCGCCGATGGGTTCGAGTGGGCGGTCGATCTGGACCTCGATCGCTTCTTCGATCGAGTCCAGCACGACGCGCTGATGGCAAGGGTCGCAAGGCGGGTCGCCGACAAGAAGGTGCTGAAGCTGATCCGCAGCTACCTGGAAGCGGGAGTCATGGCAGACGGCGTCAGGCAGTCAAGCGAGGAGGGGACCCCACAGGGCTCCCCGCTCAGCCCGCTGCTCTCCAACGTCTACCTCGACGACCTCGACCGGATGCTGACCCAGCGAGGGCACCGCTTCGTCCGCTATGCGGACGACATCACGATCTACGTCGCCTCCAAACGGGCGTCGCAGCGCGTGATGCAGAGCACCAGTGAGTTCATCGAGGCACGCCTGAAGCTGCGGGTCAACCGCAAGAAGTCAGCGGTCGATCACGCGACGAGACGGACCCTCCTGGGGTTCGGCTTCTTCAAGCGAGGAGGTGAGATCAAGGTCAGGATCGACCCGAAGGCACGCAATCGCGCCAAGGATCGCCTGCGAGAGCTCACCTCGCGCAGCTGGGGCGTCTCAATGGGGCGGCGCATCCGTGAGGTCAACAGC
>DATAIY010000085.1:0-4551 GCA_036262475.1 Solirubrobacterales bacterium | reverse complement strand
TGGATGTTGGGGGCGAGGACGGCTTCTACGAGTTCTGCCTGCTGAGCCTTGGTCGGTTCTTGGTTTTCCTTGAGGCCGAGTTTCTTGGCATAAGCGTTGATCTCAGCTTCCTGGGCCTTGTCGCCTATCACGCAGATTGCGTTGCCCTTCGCTACGAATTCGGCTTTAGTGATCGCAGCCGTAGTTTCGGTGGTGGTGGTCGAGCTACTGCTGCTGCCACATCCAGCTACGGATACTGCGAAGGCGAGGACCGCCACCAGCGCGGTACCGCCGATCAAGCCTTTTCGCATCAAGTCCTCCTCGGATCGACAAAGTGCCAGTTAGGCATTGGGACTGGCGTACCACCTGGGCTGCCTGGCGTCAAGTACGGGAACCCGACGATTAGGACGCGCGGGTGACGCCGTGATGGTCTACGAACTCGACCTGCTCCTGGTCGCCAGCGCAGGCGATCCGTTCCGTCGCCGAGGCGAGGTCACCGACGACGAGGTCTTGGCGCTGGCCGGAGCGTGCTGCGAGGTCGAGCAGGGGATACGCGAGCGGGAGTGGGCGGCCCTCGAACTCGTCCTCGGCTGCCACTTCGACGCCGACGAGATTGACCTTCCCTACGACCCGAACTGACTGCGGGAGTTCGCCGATGCGCTGGCGACGATCGGCTGGGACCGCGAAGGGGAGGCCGAGTGAGCGGCAGGGGCACCGACTACGAGGTGCGCGGCAACGGCCGCGACTTCGGCGACCGCCGTGGGCCTTCGGTTGCAACGCGGCACGCGCGATCGTCACGCTCGAATGGGTCTCCGCTCCTGGTGCGAAGCCGCCGCGACGAGTGGCCGTCGAGTGCTGCCCACACTGCAATGAGCCGCATCCCGTCGTCGCCGTCATGTGGCGCAAGCCGACGGAGCGGGACGCCGACCGCGAGCCGGACCTGATCCTGATCGGGGTCACGCCGGAGCCGGAGCCGCAGCGATGACCGAGCGCCGCTACCCGGTCTGCGGGACCTCGCTCGACGGCCGACGGGCGGATGCCGTCACCTGCTCGACCTCCTGCCGCCGCGAGAGGGACCGTCTGCGGCGGCTCCTGACGGGAGAACGGGATGGTCGCTACGGATCGCGGTGCGAGAGTACGACGAGAGGCGGCGTAGACGTGCACGTGAAGCCGGAGCGGCATCGTGAGCAGCTTGTGCCGCTGCCCGATCACCGCTACCCTCGGTGAGGAACGAAAAGTGGCCCGCCGTGGTGCGACTAACACCGACGGCGAGCCTGATCACAAGGAGATGGAGCCTCCCCATGACTGACCGGAATCTTATGCGTGGCAGCGTTGTCGTTGCCGCCCCATCCACCGCCTCGGCGAGGACTCGCTAATGGCGGCTGCCGAGACTGAGACCGAGTTCGGCCGCGCCGGAACGAAGAAGGCTCGCACTCGCGAGGTCGTCTTCAACCTCCTGCGCCAGCACGAGGCCGAAGACGGCGGCATCCCGACCTCGGGGCGCTTCGTCTTCGACGAGCTAGAGCAGCGCGGCGAGGCGACCAAGCCGTCGCCGAGCGACAAGCGGAGCAACAAGCGCCGCTCGAAAGGCTGGCCGCCCGGCGCGCAGGACGTGACCGACGGCCTGACTTGGCTTCGCGAGCAGGGTCTTATCCCCTGGGCCTGGATCGAGGATGAGACCCGCACCGTGACCGTCTGGCGCTACGCCGAGACCGTCGGGCTTTACCTGCTCGACACCGTCGCCACGGCGCAGATCAATCCCTGGGATGCCGCACCTCCGCTGATCCTGACTGAGTCCCGCGCCACCGCTGGAGTCCTGAAACACGCCGTCGCCGCCGAATACCTCTGCCCGATCGCCGGGACCGCAGGTCAGGCCGCCGGGTTCCTGCGTACCGAAGTCGCGCCGCTCTTGGAGGGCAACGATCGCCACGTCCTCTACCTCGGCGACCTCGATCGCTCCGGCGCCGACATTGAGGCGAACACCCGGAGCGTTCTCGAACGCGCAACCGGCCGGGGCATCGACTGGCGGCGGCTCGGGATGACCGAGGCGCAGGCTGCCGAGCGCGGCATTGAGCCGATCTTGAAGGTCGATGGGCGCGACCACAAGCGCCACGAGGCAATCGAGGTCGAGGCGCTCGGCCAGAGTGCCGTCGTCGAGTTGGTCCGGGACGCGCTCGACGAGTTGCTGCCGGAGCCGCTCAGCGACGTGCGCGAGCGCGAGCGAGTGCAACGGGTCGCCACCGCCAAGCTGCTGAACGGCGAGCAGCAGTAATGGCCCGGCAATCCCCCGGCGGGATCGTCGCCCCTACCGGCAAGCGCCGCTCGTGGGCGATCCGCTTCCGCGACGCCAACGGCAAGCGCCACACGGTCGCCCTCGGCACCCCCGACGAAGGCTGGACGCGCAAGCGGGCCGAAGACAAACTCGCCAACGTCCTGGCCGACGTTCGCCGGGGGATATGGACCCCGCCGGAGCCGACCCCCGAGCCGGTCGAGCCTGCCGCCGATCGGACGTTCCACGAGTTCGCCTCGGAGTGGCTGCAAGGACGTGAAGGTGAGATTCGCGAGCGCACCCGCATCGACTATCGCTGGCGGCTCGCTAAGTCATCTACTGCCCTACTTCGCCGACCCCGCGCAGATGCCAGATCAGCGGCTCAGCGCGATCACCGTCGAAGACGTGGATCGCTACCGGCGCTCGAAGGTCGCCGAAGCGGAGCAGTTGAAGCAGGACCGCGCCGAGGCCCCCGAGGACGAGCGCGGCGCGATGACCCGGCCGCTCTCGAACGGGTCGATCAACAAGACGATCCGGCTGCTCGCGACGATCCTCGATCAGGCGGTCGAATACGGACACGTCGACCGCAACCCGGCAGCGGGCCGGAACCGGCTCCTGCGCGAGTCGAGGCCCTCCCGCAGCTACCTCCAACCCGATCAGGTCGATGCCCTGCTCGTCGCCGCTGGGGCGCTCGACGCCGAGGCTAGGGACGGGGACACCGGCCGCCGCCGTCCCCTGCTCGCGGTCCTGGCGCTGGCCGGGCTGCGGATCGGCGAGGCCCTCGACCTGCGCTGGCGCGACGTGAACCTCGGCGGCCAAAAGCTGCGGGTCGCGGCCTCGAAGACCGACACCGGAATCCGCGAGGTCGACCTCCCCCCGACGCTGCAAGAGGCGCTCTCGGAGTATCGGACCCGAACCCGTCACGGCTTCCCCGAGGACTACGTCTTCCCGACCGCCGAGGGCAAGCGCGACAACGCCGCCAACGTCCGGGGCCGGTTCCTCGGAAGGGCGGTCGAGCGCGCCAACGTCGCGCTCCGCGACTCCGGCGTCGAGCCGATCGCTGCCGTGACCCCGCACTCGCTGCGCCGGACCTATATCTCGCTACTGCTCGCCACCGGGGCCAACGTCCCTACGTCATGGCGCAGGCCGGGCACAACGATCCGACGACGACGCTCGGCATCTACGCCCGGGTCATCGAGAGCGGCACCGACCACGGCGCGGCCCTCGACAACCTCGTCAGCGGCCGTTATCGGGCGCAAGCGGGCGCACAAACCGAGATTGAGGG
The DNA here is from genome assembly GCA_036262475.1 of Solirubrobacterales bacterium. GTDB lineage: Bacteria > Actinomycetota > Thermoleophilia > Solirubrobacterales > 70-9 > VAYN01. Next base: position 1,018 of record DATAIY010000085.1, on the reverse strand, counting down.
TTCGGCGACCGACTCCGAGTCGGCCCTCTAGACGCAGAAAACTCCGCGTTAGCAGAGCTTTTTCGCTCAGCGGTTGGGGATCAGCGTGTAACGGACGGTCTGCACGCGGATCAAACCGTCGCGGAAGACGAAGGTGTCGATCCCGTCGTCCACCTTGACCTTCTCCGACTCCGCCCTCCACTCGAGCAGGAGGATGTCGTCCTCGTAGATCTGCGTCGGCAATTCCCAGTTCGCCCCGGGAACGTCGCCGAGCAGTTTGACGAACCCCTGGCGCACTCCGTCCTTGCCCTTGAGGACACCGTCGGGGGTGATGAATAGAGCGTCCTCGGTGTAGTCGCTGACGATCCCGTCGAGATCCTCCGCCATGAGGACCTCGCCGTGGTGCTGGAAGACCTCCTGCGGCGTGCGATCGGTAACGGCCTCCATTTGCTTCCTCCTTTGTCGACGAAGCGGATTCGCCTGCCCAAAGACATCGTGGCACACGGCCGCTGCCGTGAGGCGAAGCGGATGTGAACCCCGCGATCGAGTAGGCCGGCCTGAGCAGCGAGCCTATTTGACCGCGAGCAGATCGATCACGAAGACCAGGGTGGAGTTCGTAGCGATCGTGCCGACTTGCTGGGAGCCGTAGGCGAGTTCGGGAGGGATGATCAGCTCGCGGCGGCCGCCGACCTTCATCCCCGCCACTCCCTGGTCCCAGCCTGCGATCACTTCGCTGGCGCCAAGCGTGAAGGAGAACGGTTCGCCGCGGTCCGATCAGGCGTCAAACTGTTCGCCGGTCTTATAGTCGACCCCGACACACTGGACCGTGACTTTGTCGCCGGCCTTGGCGACCGCGCCGGTGCCTTCGATAGTTCTTTGCTTTCCAGCTTCTTCGGCGGCGGGCCGCTGGGCACCTCGACCTTGGGCTTGGTCTGGGAGGACTGCGTTTCAGCCGACCTCGCGACGGTCGGCGATTCACCCGTCGAGCCCGTCGACGACGAGTTGCCGCCACCCCCGCAGCCGGCGATCGCCGCAGCGC
>DATAIY010000084.1:0-5331 GCA_036262475.1 Solirubrobacterales bacterium | reverse complement strand
GTGGGCCGGCGGGCCGCTCGGCGCCGAGCAGCAGCCGGTAGTACCCGGCCATCGCCTCGTCGGGGATGCTCATCAGCCGGCCGAACATCTCCTCCGGCGCATCGCTGACGCCGACGTAGTTGCCGAGCGACTTGCTCATCTTCTGGACGCCGTCGGTGCCGACCAGGATCGGCATCGTCAGGATCGACTGCGGCTTCTGCCCGTAGGCGACCTGGATGTCGCGGCCGAAGAGCAGGTTGAACTTCTGATCGGTCCCGCCCAGCTCGACGTCGGCCTCGACCGCGACCGAGTCGTATCCCTGCAGCAGCGGGTAGAGCAGCTCAAGCGCCGCGACCGGCTGCCCGGCGCCCAGGCGCTTCTGGAAGTCGTCGCGCTCGAGCAGGCGGGCGACCGTGGTCTGCGCCAGCAGGCCGAGCAGCGCCTCGGGCTCCATCCGCAGCCACTCGCTGTTGAAGCGGACCTCGGTCCGCTTGCGATCGAGCAGCTTGAAGGCCTGCTCCTGGTAGCTGGCGGCGTTGGCCTCGATCTCCTCCGGTGAGGGCAGCGGCCGGGTGCTGGAGCGACCGCTGGGGTCGCCGACCCGGGCGGTGAAGTCGCCGATGATGAGGACGACGGTGTGGCCCTCGCGCTGGAACTCGCTGAGCTTCTCGAGGACGACCGTGTGGCCGAGGTGGATGTCGGCCGTGGTCGGGTCGATGCCCAGCTTCACGCGCAGCGGCACCTCGCCCGCGAGCTGCTCGGCAAGCCTGCCCTCGGGCAGCACGTCGACCGCGTTACGCGTCAGGTCCGGCATCGCCCGAATGCTAGACTGCCGCCTTCGCTCGACCGGTCGATCCGGCCCTCGGGCGTCCTTTTTCCCCTCGATGGCCGCCCTAGGACTAAAGCGCCGGCAAGGTGACGGCGGCGAAGTTCCGCCGGTGCCCCCCGCTCCTCCCAAGCAGCGCAAGCCGCGGCTGAAGAAGCTGCGAGTCCTCTTCGTCCTGCTCGGACTCGGCATCCTCGCTGTGGTCTCGATGGTCTTCGGGATGATGGCGGCTGTCTCCCAGGATCTGCCGGCGATCTACAACTTCGCTCAGTACAAGGCCTCGAAGAACAGCGAAGTCCTCGACGCCAACGGCGAACCGCTCGGCACCCTGACCAGCGACCAGAACAAAATCCTGCTCGGCTCGGCGCAGATCTCCCCCAACGTCAAGAACGCGGTGGTCTCGATCGAGGACTCACGCTTCTACGAGCACAACGGGGTCGACTTCCAGGGGATCGGCCGAGCGCTGGTCAAGGACATCCTCAGCCAGAGCGCCCAGCAGGGCGCCTCGACGATCACCGAGCAGTTCGTCAAGAACGCGCTGGAAGCCGAAGGCAGCCGCACGATCCTGGAGAAGTTCCGCGAGGCGGCGCTCGCCTACAAACTCGAGCGCCATTGGACCAAGGACAAAATCCTCACCGAGTATCTGAACACGATCTACTTCGGCGAGGGCGCATACGGGATCGAGGCGGCGGCCCGGACCTACTTCGGCGCCTCGCACCCGGGTTGCGGCACCACCGCCGAGCCCTGCGCCTCGGTGCTTGAGCCCTGGGAGGCGGCGACGCTGGCCGCGATCATCGCCTCGCCGTCGGCCTTCGACCCCAAGGTCTACCCCGAAAACTCGCTCGGCCGCCGCAATCTCGTGCTCGAAAAGATGTACGAACAGGGCTACATCTCCCACGCGCAGTACGAGGAAGGGATCAAGCACGCGCTGCCCTCCCCGAACGACATCGAACCGCCCAAGTTCGAATCCAAGGCTCCCTACTTCACCGCCTACCTGCGCCAGCAGCTGCTCGAACGCTACGGAGCGTCCAAGGCCTTCTTCGGCGGACTCAAAGTCAAGTCGACGCTCGACCTGCAGCTGCAGGAAAAGGCCGAAGAAGCGGTCAACTCCTACCTCGGCTCCCTGCCGGCGACCGCCTCGGTGGTCGTGATCGACAACCACAACGCCGGCATCGAGGCGATGGTCGGCGGTCCCAACTTCGACACCGCCCCCTTCAACCTGGCGACCCAGGGCCATCGCCAACCCGGTTCCTCGATCAAGCCGTTCACGCTGCTCACCGCCCTCGAAGAGGGGATCTCCCCGGAAACGGTCTACGAATCGGCGCCGCAGGAATTCCACTTCGGGAAACACGGCCGCGAGACCTTTGTCGTCCACAACGACGAAAACTCCTACCTCGGCTCCTGCTCGATCATCTGCGCGACGACCTACTCGGACAACTCGATCTACGCCCAGCTCGGCCTTGAAGGCCTGAAGGGCAAGACGGTCGAGGACCGGACCCGATCGATTGCGGGGACGATCCACAAGGCGGGATACGCCGATCCGATCTCGACCAACCCGGCGATGGTCCTCGGTGGTCTCAAAGAAGGCGTCACCCCGGTGGGCTGGGCCTACGCCTACACCACGATCGGCAACAACGGCGACCGGGTCAGCGGCACGCTTGCCCCTCGGCCCGGCGACAGCCCGGTCTCCTACACCGAAGTGACCGACAAGGAAGGCCACGTAATCAAGGAAGGCAACAACGACTCCACCCATCAGCAGGTGTTCTCCCAGGGCACTGCGGAAGAGGCCAAGAGCATCCTCGAAACGGTCGTCTCCAGCGGCACCGGGACGCACGCCCAGATTGGCGCCGAAGGCCAGTGGGGCAAGACGGGAACGACCGAGAACAACGGCGACGCCTGGTTCTGCGGCGGCATCTCGAACGAAGTGACCGCCTGCGTCTGGGTCGGCTACGCCAACTCGACGACGCCGATGACGACCCTGTACGAAGGCGGCCCGGTGATGGGCGGCACCTTCCCGGCGCTGATCTGGGCCAGCGTGATGAGCGCCTGGGTTGAAATCAAGGCCAATCGCGCCGCCGAAAAGAAGAACGGCGAACACCGCGAACTCGGCGGCGTTGAAGGCGAACACGTCCCGGTTGAACCGTCTACCGAAGGCACGCCCGAAGAAGAAGGCGGCGCCGAAGTCGCTCCCGAAAGGGAAGCGCCCGAAACCGAAGCACCCGAAGTGACGCCGGAAGCGACGCCCGAAGTGACCCCGGAACCGGGCGGGGCCGGCGGCGGCGGTGGTGGTGGTGTAACCGCCGGCTGATCGCGCCCGCGCTGGCGCGTCCGGGGGCGCCTAGGGCCGCGGTCGCGAGACAAAGGGACTGCCGGCGGCGCAGAAGCGCCAGGGGCGATCGACGGCTTTGGTGATCCCGATCCGCGGTCCGACGACGCCGGCGGGGCGGGCGCCGCCCGCCGGCGCCAGCAGCAGGAAGGGGTCACGGCCGAGGTCGGCATCGTTGCACTCGAGGCCGATGCCGAGAGCCTCGGTCAGCTTCCCCGGTCCCGAGCAGAGCTCGGCGTCCGGCCTGGCGCCGCGGCGAGCCCGCATCAGCTCGAGGCCGGCGGTCGGCTCCAGCGCCCGGATCAGGACCGCCGCCGCCTCGCCCTCGGGTTCGGCGACAGCGTTGAGCAGGCTGTGGATCCCGTAGGAGAGGTAGACGTAGGCACGGCCCGGAGGGCCGAACAGGACCCGGGTCCGCTCGGTCAACCCGACATAGGCGTGACAGGCGGGATCGTCGCGCTCATAGCTCTCGGTCTCGACGATGGTGCCGCCGCAGCCGTCGAAGAAGAGTCGGCAGCCGACAAGGTCGCGGGCGACGTCGTGGACCGAGCGATCGAAGAACGCCCGCTCGAGGCGCTGCTCGGAGCTCTCGGCGGCGAGCCTCAGGAGCGCTCCTCGGCGACCCTGGCCTTGACCGCCGCGAGCGTCTCGCGGGCGCTGTCGAGCTGAGCCGCGAGGGGCACCGATCCGGTGCCCCCGGCGATTCGCTTGGACTCCAGCCAGCTGCTGCGTTTGAGCACCTCGTAGTAGGAGGAATCGAGATGCTCAGAGCGCCGCCGCAGCTCCTCCGGCGTCAGCTCGGAGAGGGGCTTCCCCTGCTCGACCGCGTCGCGGACCAGGTCACCGACGATCCCGTGCGCCTCGCGGAAGGGCACGCCGCCGCGGACGAGCAGATCGGCGACCTCGGTCGCTCCCAGCATCTCGTCGCCGGAGGCCACCTCCATCCGCTCGCGGTCGAACTCGATGCCGTCGAGCATTCCCTCGGTCGCGTCGAGGCAGAGCTCGATCGTGTCGATCGCGTCGAAGAGCGGCTCCTTGTCCTCCTGCATGTCCTTGCCGTAGGTCAACGGCAGCGCGTGCATGACGCCGAGCAGAGTGGAGTAGCCGGCCACGACCCGGGGGCTCTTTGCCCGCAGCAGCTCGGCCGAGTCGGGGTTCACCTTCTGCGGCATGATGCTCGATCCCGAGGAGAAGGACTCGTCGAGCTCACAGAAGCCGAACTCGCTGCTGGACCAGATCACGATTTCCGAACCGAGCCGCGAGAGGTGCATCGAGCAGGTCGAGGCAGCGGCCAGGTAGTCGAGGACGAAGTCGCGGTTGGAGGCGCCGTCGATCGAGTTGTGAGTGACGTGCTCGAAGCCGAGGTCGGCGGCGACCGAGTCGCGGTCGATATCCCAGTTGACCCCGGCGAGTGCGCCGGAGCCGAGCGGCATCACGCTGGCGCTGTCGAGGGCGAACTGGAAGCGGAGGACGTCGCGGGCGAGCATCCAGAAATAGGCGAGCAGGTGGTGTCCGAGGTATACGGGCTGGGCGCGTTGGAGGTGGGTATAGCCGGGCATCGGCCAGTCGCGGTGGGCCTCGGCGAGGCTCAGCAGGCGCTCCATCGCTGCGCCGCAGAGCTCGATCGCTCGCAGCGAGTGCGCCTGGACGACCATCGCCACGTCGGTCGCAACCTGATCGTTGCGGGAGCGACCGGTATGGAGCTTTCCGGCGAGCGGGCCAACCACCTCGCCGAGCAGTCGCTCGACGGCCATGTGGATGTCCTCGTCGGCCCCCTCGAATTCGAAGCCGTGGGCGGCGATCAGGTCGCGAACCCGCTCCAGGCCGGCGTCGATCTCGGCCAGCTCCTCGCGCTCGAGGACGCCGATCTCCATCAGGCCGCGGGCGTGGGCCTGCGATTGGTCGATGTCGTAGGGCGCCAGTCGCCAATCGAACTCGATCGAGCGATTGAGCTGCCAGAAGCGGGGGTCTGGGTCCTTGCGGAAGCGGGCCATCGGAGCGCGATTATCCCGTGCCGGCGGTCTGGTCGATGGCCGTGGCGAGCTCCTGGCAGACGCGGGCCACCTCGCCCTCGCTCATCGCGGGGAAGAAGGGCAGGGCGAGCGAGTCGGCCGAAGCGGCTTCGGCGACCGGGAACTGGCCCTCGCGGTAGCCGAGCTCGCGCAGGTGCGGGAAGAGGTGAATGCAGGGGAGATATGCC
>DATAIY010000083.1:0-5068 GCA_036262475.1 Solirubrobacterales bacterium | reverse complement strand
CGCCGACGACTTTGATGCCCTCCGCGGCGGTGCCATGCTTGTCGAGCTCGTCGCTGGTGGCGACCAGCCGCCAGCCTGCTTCGTGGGCGACCGCGACCGCAATCGCGACCGCCTCCGTCGCGGCAGGCGGGTGGGAGTGGGTGATCAGCGCCGCGGTCTTCACTCCTCCTCCTCCGCGGCGAGGATCGCGCCCTCGAGGTCCTCGACCCCCGGACCGTCGCCGCCGCACCAGACGAAGGTCTCGCGATTGCCCTTCGGCCCCGGCAGCCCCGAGGAGGCGAACCCCCGCACCGGCAAACCGATCTCGAGCGCGGCGTAGGCGACGGTGAGGATCGCCTCGCGGCGGTCCGCGGCGTCGCGGACGACGCCTCGCCCGACACGCGCCCGGCCCAGCTCGAACTGCGGCTTTACCATTGCCAGCACCTTGCCCCCGGGCGCCAGGCACCGAACCACCGCCGGCAGCACCTTGGTCAGGGAGATGAACGAGACATCGACGGTCGCCAGGGATGGGACGAAGGGCAGGTCCCCGGGCACCATCTCCCGCGCATTGAGGCGCTCGATCACGCTCACTCGCGGATCCTCGCGCAGCCGCAGGTCGAGCTGCCCGTAGGCGACGTCGACCGCCGCCACCCGCGGGACGCCGCGCTGCAGCAGGCAGTCGGTGAAACCACCGGTCGAGGCGCCGACGTCGAGGCAGTCGCGGCCGGAGACGTCGATCCCAAACGCGTCGAGCGCGTTCTCGAGCTTGGTACCGCCACGGGAGACGTAGCGCGGGCCCGGGTCGACGATCAGCGCCGCCTCGGGCTCGACCAGCTGGCTGGGGCGCAGGGCCACCGGGCCGTCCCGGCCGACCCTGACTTCGCCGGCCCGCACCGCGCCCGCGGCAGCTGAGCGCGACGGGAACAGCCCCCGCTCCGCCAAAACCGCGTCGATCCGGGACTTCTTCACCGTCGCAACGCTACAGCGAAGCCCCCAACCTGGCCGTTGATTCGAGTCTTAGACCGAAATGCAACATTTTCTTGACCAAATTCCGTCCCGGGCTGGCTCTGCTGGAGCCTGAGTGGGGCCGATGCGCCCGGGAAGCCCCCCGTGCAGGGGGTCTCTGTGATCGCACTCACACACAAATCGCACGTATGTTCGTACGCTGTTCAAGGATTGTGATGGAGAAACCGATGCAAGGACAACGATAAGACTTTTTGGCTGAGTCCCGCGCTGTAATTATGGCCCCCATCGCTTCCCACGATGGGCGTCCACGGCTCAACTGGACTCACCTACCTCCCACGGATCCACATATATAGAGATACATATCTCTCCTCCCTGTAGTAACCCCAGAAGCGCCCCGCCTCCTCGGCGGGGCGCTTTCTGTTGTGGAGGGCTCTAGCAAGCCAAATGCAGCGATTGCGGGGGCGGCGGCGAGGGCGCTCGATGGACCCTGAAATGGCACCGTGCGCCAGTTGGTGCGCCAGTGAGACTCAAGCCATTCATTTCTAGAGCTGCAGTCCGCAGTGCCCTACGTATGCCCTACACTTTCAGTATGCGCAAGACGAGCATCTACCTCGATGAGAGCGAAGCCGAGCGGTTGGCGTGGCTGGCGCGCGAAGAGAAGCGCCCCCAGGCCGAGATCGTCCGCGATGCGATCGCCGCTTACCGTTCCGAGTCTCACGGCGATCGCGACTTTGCCCTTGCCGGCGACTTCGAGCGGATCGACAACGATCCACGTCCGCTCTCCGAGATTCCCGAGGATGAGCTGATGCGCGGCTTCGGCGAGTGACGCTGATCCTCGACGCGACACCGCTCGTCGCGCTCGCCGACTCCACCGAGCCGCGAAGAGAGACACTGCTGGAGACACTGCGAGCGGAGGCCGGCTCGTTGATCGTCCCGGCGCCCGTCACCGCGGAGGTCGACTACCTCCTCGGAGAGCGTTTCGGAAGCCCGGCAAGGCGCGCGTTTCTCAGTGACCTGGCGGCACGTCGCTATGACGTTGATGCCCTCAAGCCCGACGACTACCCGGTGGCGCAGGACATCGAGCTTCGCTACGCAGACCTCGACCTGGGACTGGCCGACTGTTCAATCGTGGTCCTGGCGGCTCGCCATGAGACGCGGCGCCTCTTCAGCTTCGACGAACGCCATTTCCGCACCGTCGAGCCACTGCGAGGCGGGACGTTCGAACTACTCCCGGCCGACGCCTGAGCCGAGCACCTGGCCGCGCCGGCGGCCCGGGTGCGGATCAGGCGGGCGCGGCCGGCGGCTCTTTGGCCAAGTAGGCGTCCATCCGAGCGCGAACATCGCCGTGGCTGCCCGGTTGCAGGTGGCCGTAGATGTCGAAGGTCGTCTGGATCTTTGAGTGACCCATGACCTCCTGAATCGCCTTGGGGTTCGCCCCGGTATCGATCAGGAGCGAGGCGAAGGAGTGCCGACACTCGTGCATGGTCAGGAGCGTCAGCAGCGCGGGCGTTCGGCCGGCCCCCTCGGCGGGCGTTCGGCCGGCCCCTCGGCGGCCTTCCGCCCAGCAGCGTTGCGGGCCATCCAGGCGCGCTTTGCCCGACCGTCAACGGTCGAGGCATAGAAGACCTGACGAACTGAGCGTCCGAAGATGCGATCGTCGGACGTCCTGCCAGTCCTCAGCAGGTGCTCGTCGAGGAAGTCGCGAAGGATCGCCAGCACCGGGATCGTGCGAGTTCCGGCGGCGGACTTCGGCTCGATCTCCCCTCCACCTGGTCCCAGCCTCTGCGGATGTGGACCAGACTTGCGCCCAGATCGACGTCCTTACAGCGCAGCGCTTGAAGCTCGCCGCGTCGCAGGCCGGCACAGAAAACGGTAGCCCAAACGGCGCGGTCCTCGATCGGCAGCGCCGCGAGCAGAGCCGCCGCCTCAGCCGGGGCAACGATCCGGCGCGGACGCTTCGACCTACCCGGGCCTATCCAAATAGCTGGGGCGGGATTCGAACTCATATCAGCGACCGAATATCGGTTCTGTGAGCTCGCCGCCGCCTGCTGAAAGAGCTTGAGGCGAGCCGACATTCCCTGGGAGAAGGGGAACCAGCGAGCGCCGCTTCGCGGTCCTGTTCTTCTCCGCTTTGACTTTCCGTTCCTCGGATCCCCTCTCCTCCCCTACTCCATCCCGATCCCTGCCAATCCACGGGTGCGTCCACTATTGCGACCCAGTGGTTAGGTTGCCGAGAGATGGTGTGTGCCTTTTGCGGAGAGTAATCCCCGGCGACACGCCTGCATCTCGAGCAAAGCGGAATGACCATGTTGCTGCGCTAGGGTGGGCTTGTTGCCCGTCGTTGACTGACAGTCCGAAGATGACCGAGACGATCATCCACGTGAAGGAGCTTCGCAAGTCCTACGGCGAGCGGGAGGTCGTCGGCGGCATCGACCTGGAGGTCCGGACCGGAGAGATCTTCGCCTTCCTGGGGCCCAACGGGGCCGGAAAGACGACGAGCGTGGAGATCCTCGAGGGCTACCGTCCCCGAAGCGCCGGTGAGGTGAGCGTGCTGGGCGAGGATCCGGCGAGCAGCGGGCGCGAGTGGCGCTCGCGGATCGGCGTGGTGCTGCAGAGCTGCACGATGCCCGGCGAGCTGACGGTTGGCGAGCTGCTCGGGCTCTATGCCAGCTACTACCCGCACGCCAACTCGGTGGATGAGACGCTCGAGCTGGTCGGCCTAGGAGAGCAGCGTGAGGTTCGCGCCCAACGGCTCTCGGGTGGTCAGCAGCGCCGGCTCGATGTCGGTCTGGCTCTGATCGGCGATCCGGAGCTGGTCTTCCTCGATGAGCCCACCACGGGTTTTGACCCCTCGGCCCGCCATCACGCCTGGGAGGTGATCGCCAACCTGCGCGCGCTCGGCAAGACCGTCTTTTTGACAACCCACTACATGGAGGAGGCCCAGGCGCTGGCGGATCGCGTCGCCGTGATCGCGGCGGGGCAGATCGTTTCGGAGGGCACAACCGAGACGCTTGGCGGGCGCGACAAGGCGCCGAGCGACATCTCGTTCAGTCCGCCGACGGGGGTCGGTCCCTCGCAGCTGCCGGCTGAGCTGGCATCGGCTGCCGTGCTGCGCGAGGGCCGGATCCACCTGCAAAGCAAAGACCCGGCACGCACCCTCTACGCGCTCGCGAGCTGGGCCGTGGATCGTGACTGCGACCTGGAGGACCTAACGGTCGGAAGGCCGACCCTGGAGGACGTCTACCTGCAGCTCACCGAGGGCGGCGAGCCTCGGCCATGAGCGATCGCTCCCTGCTCGCGAGTCAGTTTCGCTGTGACCTGAGGATCTTCTGGCGCAGTCCGCAGTCGCGCTACTTCACCGTGCTGCTGCCGATCGTCTTTCTGGTGATCTTCGCCGCGATCTTCAAGGGCACGACCGTGGTGGACGGGCAGACCGTAAAGATCACCACCTACTACGTGCCGGCGATCATGACTTTGGGGATCATCTCTGCAAGTTTCGTCAACCTGACCCAGGCGATCGTGGCTCAACGGGAGAGCGGCGTGCTGAAGCGCGCCCGCGCCACCCCTGTGCCGGCCAGCGTGGTGATCGCTAGCCGCGCAGCCGTGGGGGTCGTCGTCGCGCTCGTCATGTCCGCTTTGCTGCTGGTGATCGGACGACTCGCCTACGGGGTGCGACTACCAGGTTCGACGATGCCGGGGCTGATCATTGCCGTGGTCATTGGCGCGGCGGCTTTCTGCTGCATGGGCTTCGCCGTCTCCACCCGGGTCAGCGCCGCCGATGCCGCCGCTCCGGTCACCAACCTCATCGTCCTACCGCTCTACTTCATCTCCGGCGTCTTCGTGCCGGAGGATCAGATTCCCAGCTTCCTGCGCCACGTCGCCGACATCTTCCCGATCCGTCACCTTGCGCAGGCGCTTCAGATCCCGTTCGTCCATACCCACGGTGCCGGGATTGCGGCGGGTGATCTGCTGATCGTTGCCGCTTGGGGGGTTGCGGCGCTGGCCGTCGCCGCGCGCACCTTCCAATGGTCGCCCCGAACGGCATAGTTGGTGCATCACACACGCCCCCGATCGGGATTGGCGGAGAAGCCTGAGCTACCGTCCACCCCTCCCGCGAAGGGGA
>DATAIY010000082.1:0-4792 GCA_036262475.1 Solirubrobacterales bacterium | reverse complement strand
GCGATCCAGGGCCCCCAAACGCAGACAACGGCCCCCCTTGGGGTCCCTGAACGCACCGGGGACCGCGGGCGGTCCGGGGCGACGACCCAGCCACCCGCGGTCCCCGGTGCCTTCAGGGACCCCAAGGGGGGCCGTTGTCTGCGTTTTGGGCCCTGGATCGCAGCGCCGGGGGGCCTGTGTCTGCCAGCTAGATGCGATCAGGGCGCTCGTCGCACCTCGTGATTCCGCCCTCGGCCGTGTGATTGCCCCGTCTGGGCGCGCAGGACTCCCATTTGTCGCACGCGGAGCGTGCCTTGGTTCGCCCATGCCCACCCAGACGCAGAGCACTCGGGATTGCCGCCACGGCCGAGCCGTCTTCCCAGGTGCCGCCAGCGGACTCGCTCTCTACCTGTTGACGATTTCCGGGGAGGTGATGCTGGGAGCCAGCGTCCGCTGGCTCCTCATCTACCTCGGCGTCGCGACCGTGGGGGCATGGGTTCCCCTCGGGCTGAGCGCCGAGGGACTTGCGTGGATCGCCGCCGCAGCGCCCCTGGCCCACTCGGCACTGGGCCTCGCCCTGCCCGGCCAGGGGCGGCTGTGGAGGCGGCGACTCGGGGCCCGGCGGGCGAGTGGGGAGGAGGCGATGGCGGTGGACGACGCCCTGGCGCTGCTGCGAAGCGTCGATCCCGGGTTGCCTGGGCGGGCTGGCTACTACGTTCTCGACGATCCGCTGCCGGCGGCGGCGGTGCGTGGCAGCACCTTGATCCTCAGCCGCGGCTTGATCGAGTCCGAATCGCTTGCCCCGGTGCTCGCACATGAGTTCGGGCATGCCAACAGCCTCGATGGACGTCTCACCGAGGCGCTCAATCGTCTCGCCATCTGGGATGACCCATTGGCACCGACGCCCGCCGAGGTCGGCGCGGAAGCCGGGGCGGAGTTCGAGGACGATCGGATCGGAGGCCTTCTCTGGGGTTGTGCTCGGTGGACGCTGCGTCTCTGCGGTGGTGGCTTCGTCCAGCATCTGCTCGGCCCTCTCTGGGCCGCCCACTGGCGCGCCCGCGAGTACGCCGCCGACGCCTACGCCGCCTCGCTCGGCCAGGCCGAGGACCTTGCCCGCCACCTGACCGATCAAGTACTCCCCCTCGATCCTCCCCAGCCCGGGTTGCTCCTCAACCTCGCCGAGCATCCTCCGGCGGCCATTCGTATCGAGCGACTGCTGGACAGCGGCAGGGGAACGGGATCGAAATGAGAGGGCCGCCCGTCTTGGAGTCGATGGCAGAGCCGCGTGAACGCACAGGCCTCTTGATTCCCGAGTGCAGCTGTCGCGTCTGCTGCGAAGCCACGCTGCGCAGCTGCGCGCCCCAACCATCGGTCCGCTCACCGGTTCGTCCAAAGCCACTCGCTTCCAATGGTCCCGTCTGGACCGTTACCGAAGTCGCGGACCGGCCCGCCACCACGATCGCCCAGCTCCACCAGCGTCTTCGCAGAAGCGAGGTCCAATGGTGAGCTCAGAGCCAATCGCACCGGGGTCTACCCAGTTTCCAAAGCTCTTGTCCCCATCTGCCCCCGATTGGGCGGCGACCCCTCCTGATCCTGGCACGGCTGTGCCGCGCTCTTGGTCGGGCATCGCTCGCCCATCGGGGGTGGGCAGCTCCCGAGGAGATCGGCAATGACCGCAACCACGAAATCGCGCCGCGGCGCTCTCACCGACGAACAACGCGCTGTCAAGCGCGCCGAGGAGCGCAAGCAGATGCAGCAGGCAATCGAGGCTCTGCGCACCAGCGAGGGCTGGCAGCGCTGGCTCAAGGTCCGCCGCCACTTCCACAACTACAGCTTCCACAACCAGCTGCTGATCGCCCTCCAGTGTCCCGAGGCGAGAAGGGTCGCCGGCTTTCGCCAATGGCTCGACCTCGGCTACGCGGTTAGAAAGGGCGAGAAGTCGATCCGGATCTGGGCGCCTTGCCCACCCTCCAAGAAGCGGATCGCTGAATGGAAACAGGCAGGCGCCAACCCCGAAGATCGCCCCCAAACCCACTTCCGCCTCGTCGCCGTCTTCGATCGCTCCCAGGTCGACCCCCTTCCCGAGTTCCCCGGCGGCCCGCTCGAGCTCGAACCACCCCACCAGCCGATCGAGGGCGACGGCCTCGCCGATCTCTTCACCCCGGCCGCCGACTTCGGCCGCGCCCTCGGCCTCACGATCGAGGTCGAGCCGGTCCCCGGCGCCGCCGAGGGTTACCACGAGCCGAGCACCGGCCGGATTGTTATCGACGTCCTCGGTCCCGGCTTTTCCGCCAACGCACAGCTGAGCACCCTGATCCACGAGCTCGCCCACGCCCTGGTCCGCCTCGATCGCCAGGACGAGGACCCCAAGCTCACCTACGCCGAGGAGGAGATCGTGGTCGAGTCGGTCGCCTACAGCGTCTGCTCCAGCGTAGGACTCGACACCGCCGCCAGCGCCATCCCTTACATGACCGGTTGGGCAGAGGGGGCGAGCGGCGAGCCGGTCGAGCTCTACGCGGCGCTGATCGACCGACTGGCGCGGCGGCTCGAGGGCGTCGCGCTCGACAGTGAGGCGCGAGCGGACTGAGGGGCGGTGGGATCGCTCGACAGAGTCGCCCTCGCGACTTCTCAAGGAACTACGGTGATGACATGCCCGACCTCCTCACCCTCTACGTCTGCCACATCGACGAAGGCGGCCCCAGGCCACACGCCTGCCGCCGCACCCAAGAGGCGCTCCGCGCCAACGGCCATACCTACGAGAAAGTGATCTTCGCCCGGGGGCACTACTTCGGCCTCTTCACCAAGGGCCGCCGGCCCGAGCTGAAGGCGCTGAGCGGGCAGGAGAAGCTGCCGGTGCTGGTGCTCGAGGACGGCACCACGATCTCCGGCAGCGCCAAGATCATCGCCTGGGCCGAGCAGACCCCGGCCAACGTCCAGCTCGACTGATCCAGAAGCGCTACCGCCAGCTCGGGTCAACGGGGTGTCGATGCGATCGCTCACCGCACCGGTGAGTAGGTGGCGACCTCTCCGGGCCGCTGGCCGCGCCAGCTGGCGATTCTTCCAAGTCGCCTGGCGTCCTCGCGCTCGGCCAGCACCTCGATCGAGATCGCGAGGCCCGAACCCGCCTCGACGAACTCCAGATCCCTCTCGGCGATGGTCTCCAACTCGGTCTCGAAGTCGCCGGGCGGGTCGAGACCTGGCCCGGGGTGATTGCTCATGACTCAGTCCTCGGGCAGATTCTCCAGGTCCACTTGGTCCTGCGCACGGCTCAGCGCTTGCTTGATCTCTCGCAGTCGAGCAAGCGAGCACACCCGCACCGGGATGCCCAGCAAGTCGCTCTGGACCGCGTCTCTGGCAAGCTCGGCGTACGCCGGCACCCCGCGCTGGCGCTGCACCATGTCGAGACCGCCAAACCTGGTGTCCGCGCTGACGTTGCCGCCACGCGTGATGGTCGCGCCATCCCTGCCGGGCTCAAAGGACCGCCCCTCGACCGTGGGCATGGTCGAATCCAGCGCCTCCAGGTCTGCGGTGAGCAGCTTCAGGTTCGCCGGATCGGGATCGGGGACGAGGTCGAGATCTTCGGTCGTCCGCAGGTATCCGTGCGCTGCCACCGCGACGCTGCCGATCACGACGAATCGAACCCCATGCTCGTCCAGAACCACAAGCAGCGCCCGAAGGTCGAACTCGCTCAACGCCCCGAGGCGGCGCCCTTGACGGCGCTCATCTGCTTACAGAGCGCGTGTACCCGCGCCAGCCGCTCGCTCCTCGTCAGCGCAGCGCCGCCTCGCGGCGCACAGCCCGGGCGCGCCCAGAGTCGCCGATATCTCGCCCCCGCACTGCGTCAAGTTCCTTCGCACTCATCGCCCGAAGGGGAGCGCCGCCGAACTGACCCCGATCGGCGGCGACGCAGGGGCTGGTCGACGGCTATGCCTGGCTCACTCACAACGACCTGCGGTCGCGATCTTCGAGTGGATCGAGGTCTTCTAGAACCGCCAGCGCCTAAACCCGACGCTGAACTGGCGGCTGGGGGGGCGATGGAAGGCGAGTCGATGAGGATGGGACGGATGCCAGCGGCAGCTCGCAAACGCCCGTCTGCTGCAAGGGGGTGGTCAGGGAGGCTGCGCGGGACTATGGTTGACCGGTGGCAATCAAGCTCCATCGCTGTTCCAACGAGTGGGTGAAGATCAACGCCCACCCCTGCTGGAAAGTGCAGAAGGCGCTGGAGGAGCAGGGGGTCGAGTATGAGCTGGTGAAGGGTCCGCTGCGGACCGCCAAGCGCGATCAGCTCGAGCAGCTCTCGGGTCAGCGCAAGTACCCGGTGATCGAGTTCGAGGACGGCCGCGTCTACCGCGAGGAGTCCAGGGACATGGCCGCGCGGATCCGGGCCGGCAAGCTCTTTGAGGCCGACGGCCAAACGAACCCCGGCTAGCCCGGAAATCCAGAGCACCAGACGGCAGACTCAGCCTCACCGATGTCGAGGCTGACGCGCCACCCGATCCGCCGAGCACTTCGCGCAAGCCCAGCGCCGGCTCTCGTCTGCCTCCTGGCGCTATCGGCAACTGGCCAGGCCCACGGCTCGCGCCCCCTCACCTGACACCCGCACATCGCCGCCGCCAGGCGCTATGCCAACCGCCGCGCCGGCGCGGTCGCCTTCGCAGTGATCGATCAGCGCGGCCGGGTCAGTGGCTATCGGATGGCGAGCACCGCTCCCGCCGCCAGCGTGTTCAAGGCGATGCTCCTCGTCGCCTTCCTCCGCATGCGCGACCACCGTGGCCTCTCGAGCCGGGACCGCGCCCTGCTGGCCCCGATGATT
>DATAIY010000081.1:0-1859 GCA_036262475.1 Solirubrobacterales bacterium | reverse complement strand
CGCTTGGCTGGCGATCCGCCTCTTCACCCAGGCGGCGATCGCCTTCGTCCTCCTCCTCGCCGCGCCCTTCGCCCTGTTCTTCCCCCTGCTCGGCGACAGCGGCCGCCGCGCCTTCAAGACCTGGGGCTTGACCCTGCTGGGCTCGATCCTCGCCAAGGTCATTTACGCCGCCTTCCTCTCGATCGTCCTGCTCGGCATCTCGATCCTCGGCGCCGTCAATGGCCCCGCCGGATCGGCCACCGGGTTCCTGCTCTCCTGCGCCTTTGCCTGGTCGGTCTTTCTCAAGCGTGCCGAGCTGGTCGGTTGGCTCAGCGTCGGTGATCACGAGCGGCTCGGCGGCGTCGGAATCGGCGGCCTCGCGGCCTTCCGCCTTGCCGGGGGCATCTCCCGCGCGCCGAGCAGAACAGTCGGCGGTGTCGCCCGCCGCGCCGGCCAGTGGAGCCGCCAGCGCGCGGTGCTCGGCGCAGAGGCAACTCGGGAGACGGCACGTGGATCGCTGCGCGATTCGGCCCGGGCTCTGGCCGACCAGCGCTACCGCGAGGCGCAGCAGACGCTGGCTGTGCCCGCCGCCGAGGGCGGTCTCAGTCCAGCTACGGAGCGGCGATCGCCAGGCGCCCGGCGACCGTCTCAAAAGAGCCCCCAACCAGCCAGGGGAGCCGAGCGTCGGGCCGCGAAAGAAAAAGGCTTCGAGCCCTCCGTGGGTTCGAGCCCAGAGCGCTACCGGGCGGCGAAGGATTTGATCGCAGGCGCCGATCGCAACCAGCGTCGCCGCGGGGAGCGCTGGGGCCGGCGCGACCTCGAGCGCTTTGAAGTCGAGGACCGCGAGCTGCTCCTGCGCTCTCGCGACCCAGCCGATCACGCCCACCGGGCGGGTTATGAGCGCAGCAGCTTCGAAGCGCTGAAAGGACCCGAGCGCGAGCGCGCCGAGCAGCAGATCGAGAAGGCACGAAAGCGCGACGCCCAGCGTCTCGCGCTCGCCTCCGAGGCGCCGGGTCCCGTCCTCGGGCGCGGTCGGCAAACCAAGGAGCGAATCCGCCAGAGCGCAGAGAACGGCGGCCGCGATCGACGCGAGCAACTGCGCGCACTTCGTAAAGAGCGGCGCAGCCACGATCACCTGGCGCCGCGTCGCAACCTCAGCCGGGGAGCCTAGATTGGGCCCGGCCCAAGGCTGGCGGCTCGGCCTATTCTTCTCGGTCTCCGCGCTGGTGGTGATAGCGGCAATCGTCCTCGGAGCCGGAGATTCGCCTTCCCCAGCATCGCGTCCAGCGCCCGCGGCCGGTCCGCCTGCTGCGAGCACCGCCGCCTCCGGACTCCGAGCCGCGCTTGGGTCTGCGGCCCACCGTTTCCTCTCCGCCTTCTTTCGCTACGAGATCGGAGAGTTGGATCCAAGAGTAAGGCGGGCTCTGCGCGCCACCGCGACCCCGGCCTTCGCGGCCCAGCTGCTTCGGACTCAGCCCCGGCGTCTGCGCGATCACCCGTCCGCTGCGATCGCCGGTCCGCTGGCGATCGCATTCGTCTCGGCCACTCCTCCGCTCGCTTCCGTCAGCGGCACGGCGCGCCATGGAGGCGACTCCGAGCAGTTCTCCTTTCTCTTCGAAGCTCG
Organism: Solirubrobacterales bacterium; assembly: GCA_036262475.1. GTDB lineage: Bacteria > Actinomycetota > Thermoleophilia > Solirubrobacterales > 70-9 > VAYN01. Next base: position 256 of record DATAIY010000081.1, on the reverse strand, counting down.
CCGAGGCTCTTGGTTTGCAAGCGGTCCCGGCGAGTGAGCCGCAGCGCTCAAAGAGGTCCACCAGCGTTGATCGGGGTCGGTGCTCGCGTGCTCGCCCGCGGCATCGGCTGGAAGATCGCGATCTTCGTCGCGGCGGCGCTGTTCTGCCTGCTCTGCTTTGCCGGGCTCTTCATCGCCTCGGCGCCGACCCCCGCCAGCGGCGCCGGCGGCGAATGTGCCGTCACCGGCAAAGGCGGCGAAATCCCCGCCAACTACT
>DATAIY010000080.1:0-3313 GCA_036262475.1 Solirubrobacterales bacterium | reverse complement strand
GATCGTCTTGGTCGAAGTCGGATTCAGGTGAATGCGCCTTCGCCGGCCGGGGTCCAGGAGATGAAGGTGTTGAGGATCCTCGCCGCGACCGGCTTGCCGGAGTCGTCGCCGACGGTGCCGGAGATGATCCGGGCCTTGCCGGGGGCCGCGGCGCAGAGCACCGTCCCGGCGCTGTCGGCGTTGCGCGGGCCCTTGCCGCCGCATTTGAGCTTCAACTCGGAGGCCGAGGCCGCCGAGGCGACGATCAGAAGCACGAGGGCTGCGGCGGCGGTGGCGAGGGCGATACGGCCAAAGCGGGCGGCGATTCATTGCGACAGATCTCCCCTGGGTGCGTCGACGAGACTCGGTGGCGAGCAGCATCGGTGGAGCCGCCGCGCTCGGGACGCCCCCGCCTCCGGGTAGCCTGAGCCGGCCTTGACCGCCGTCGCCGACCGCATCCGCGCGCTGCCCCAGCGCCACGGGCGCAAGACACTGATCCTGCTGGCGCTGATCGCGGTCCTCGGCCTCGGTCTGCGCGCCTACGCGGTGGTCAAGCCGATCGCCAACCCGGCCGACGATTCGCACGCCTACTACGCCCTCTCCAAGGCCCTGTATGAGGAAGGGAGCTACGGCGGACCGACCTTCCACGATTCGAGTGACTGGTCGCCCGGGGCGCCGCTGCTCTACGCCGCCAGCTTCTACGCGAGCGGCGGCCCACGCGAAGGGACCGCCCGGATCGTCGAGGCGCTGCTCGGGGTCGCGGCGATCGTAGTCGTCTTCCTCCTCGGCGAGCGCCTCGGAGGACGCCGGGTGGGCCTGCTCGCCGCCTTCGCGGTCGCCGTCTACCCGCCGTTCATCCACTCCACCGGCGAGTTGATGAGTGAGCCGCCGGCGATTCTCACCCTGCCCGCCGCCGTGCTCGCCTTCCTCTGGGCGAGCGAACAGGAGCGGCTCCGTGCCTGGCTGGTGCCGGGATTGCTATTCGGCCTGACGGCGATGTTCCGGCCCGAGTACCTGCTCGTCGCCGCCGCCTTCGTCCTTCTCGCGGCGATCCGGGTTGGGCTGGCGAGGGGTTGGCGGCCGGGCCTGGCGGGTGCCGGCCTGCTCGTCGCCGCCCTGCTGCTGCCGATCGTCCCATGGACGATCCGCAACGTCGACGTGCTCGGCCGCGTCGTCCCAATCTCGACCGGCGGCGGCAAGGCGCTCTACGTCGGCACCTTCCTCCCCGCCGATGGCGAATACCAGCGGGTCAAGGCTCTGCTGCTCCAGCGTTACCGCCACCGCGACCTTCCCCCAAACTCAGAAGCGCTGAACCGGGTCGATCCGACCCCCCTCTTCAACCGGGTCGCCGCTCGCTATCCCGACCTGCCGCGCGACTCCGCCCTCGGCAAGATCGGCAAGCAGAACTTCTCCAAGTACTTCGGCGAAGACCCGCTCGGCTACCTGGGAATGAGCGTGCGCAAGGTCGGGCGTATGTGGAGCAGCGGGGTCGGCGAAGCGATGGCAAGCGGCGTCGGTCGCGCCGTGCAGATCCTGATCGTGGCGCTCGGGCTTGCCGGGTTCGTTCTGCTCGGACTGCGTCGATCCTGGTGGGAGCTGGTGGCGCTGGCGACTCCGATCGTGCTCGTGACCCTGGTCGGGGCAGCCTCGCTGGCGGCTCCCCGCCGCAACGAGGTGCTGATGACGCTCCTATTTCCTCTCGCCGCCCTGACCCTGTCGCGTTGCGCGGCGGCCATATCCTCTGGCGGCGAATGGTCCTCCAAGCAGGCATCTTCCCCTCCGAGCTGACCGCGCTCCGCAGCGCCGGGCTGCTGATCGGCCTGGCGATAGTCGCCTACGCGGTCTTCCGCCGGCGTTCGCTGCGCAACGTCGACGTCCTGATCCTGCTCGTCGCCGGGCTCGGCCTGATGCTGGTCTCCGGCACCGAAATCACCGACAAGCTGCTCTCCGCCTTCTCCTTCGAAAAGGGCAACGGCGGCCGGATCCTCGGCCTCGCCGTGTTCGCGATCTTCATCCTCTTCCTGCTGATCCTGCGGGCGCTCTCGCAGGCGGCGCGCAACTCGCGTCAGCTCTCGGCGGCGCTCGAGGGCCTGGCCTGGGAGGAGTTCCGCCAGGCCGACCTGCCGGAGCGCTTCCGCGGCAAGATCGCGATCCTCATTCCCGCCTACAACGAGGCGGAGAACATCGGCCACGTCCTCGACCAGATGCCGGCCGAGGTCTGTGAGGTAGCCACCGAGACGCTGGTCGTCGATGACGGCTCCCGCGACGGCACCGGCGACGTCGCCACCTCGCACGGCGCCGTGGTCGCCCGTCACGTCACCAACCGCGGCGGCGGCGCCGCCCTGCGAACCGGCTACCGGCTGATGGTCGACTCCGGCGCCGAGATCGTCGTCACCCTCGACGCCGACGGGCAGCACCTGCCCTCGGAGATGGAGCGGTTGGTCAAACCGGTCCTCGACGGCGAGGTCGACGTCGCCCACGGCTCCCGCGTCCTCGGCCACGCCGACCGCAACCACTTCGCCCGCGAGCTCGGCATCGTCTTCTTCAACCGCGTCGTCTCCTTCATCACCCGCACCCACGTCACCGACTGCTCCAACGGCTACCGCGCCGTTCGCACCACCGTCCTTCCCCAGCTGGTCCTGCGCCAGGAGCAGTTCCACACCTCCGAGTTCATGATCGAGGCGATCAAGCGGGGGATTCCCGCCAAGGAGATCCCGATCACCGTGGAACAACGGCTTCACGGGCACTCCAAGAAGCCGGCGGTCTTCCGCTACGGAGTGGGATTCGCCAACGCGATCGTTCGGACCTGGCTGCGCTAGCTCCTGGGGAGGGAATGCCCCTCCCCAACTTCGACAAAGCGAATTCGTCCACTGCCCTCTCCGTGGCTGTGCCACTTCGAAGGACCCGTCCCCTCGGCCGTCCCGCCGGCTGCAGTGGGGAGAGGTGCTGGTCACCCTCCAGGCGAATGTGCCGAAACCGCCGCGATATGCAATCTGTCTAGTGCGCGACGAAGGCCGTGCGACGAAATTCGCCTGGAGGGGCGGCCAGCTCTTTACCTCACACCTGGGTGGCGAACTGCGGCGGGATCTGGGAGGTAGAGGTCGGTCCCGCATCGCGGGCAGACCTGCACGTAGAGCTTGAGGGTCTTGTGGCAGTTCGGGCACCGCCGTTCGGGTTCGTTCTTCTCGGAGCGGAAGAGGATTACGGCGACCAGACCAAGGAGCGGGAGGACGGCGCCGACCAGGAACCAAATCAGGAAGGAGCTGCCCTTCGCCTTGCCGATGATGGCGGTGGCGAGGCCAAAAAAGAAGACGATGACGAGGTACTCGAGGCC
>DATAIY010000079.1:0-7376 GCA_036262475.1 Solirubrobacterales bacterium | reverse complement strand
GCATTTAGGAAGGCCATAGGCCGGCTGAAGAAAGTCCCGGTAGCGTTGCATCGATGGGCAATACCAAGTCATATATGCGGGTCCTGGACGTATTTGTCGCTGAGGCCGGGGTCGGTCGCATCGGTCGAGCAGTCACCGGTGGCCAGGAAGACCCCAGCTGGGACAAGTGCGCGGTGCGCGGGCGTGGGTCAACGGCCATGAGGTCGGCGACCCGAACCCACGTTTCGCGCACATTGGGCGCAGCCACGGCTAGTAGGCGAACCCGGGCTCTGTAGCTGCTAGGACGACCAGCACATGCAGGGCGGTGAATCGCCCTGCGATCTCTTCCGCAATTTCCCGCTGCAAAGTGCCGTTGCCAGGACGGGCTTGGGAGTGCGGCCTGTATTCGTGGCTTCCGCTGGCACCCCCTGGCACCCGCGACGCTCGAAAATGACAAACGGCGCTTGGTATCTGATCGGTCTGAAACGCTCCGGTTCATACTTGGCCCGTCAGCGAAGCTGGCGATCTGGCGTCTTCCGGGCCCTCGAGACGCACCGGGTGCGCATGTTCGTCCGGCTGATGCGCCACCTTCCCAGCGACCCTCGCTGCGCGGTCTGCCGAGCGCCCTATGGGGCCTCGGCGGGCGCATCATGGGTCGCCTCGGCTTCGCTCCGTCGCGCAAGAACCCGCGCCTGTGCAGTGAGTGCTTCGAGAGAGCTCCGATGGGCGGCGTGGAGATGGGGGTCGGCATCCTGTTCGCGGACGTGCGCGGCTTCACCTCGCTCGCCGAGCGGCAGGCGCCGGACGCGGTCGCCACGCTGCTGAACCGCTTCTACGCCAGCGCCGTCGACGTTCTCTGCGAGCACGCGATCATCGACAAACTGGTCGGCGACCAGGTGATGGCCCTCTGCCTCCCACGCATCTTCCCCGGCGAGCCCGCACACCACATGGTCGCCGACGCGGGGGCGCTGTTGGCCGCCGCGGGCTACGGCGAGGACCGGCCATGGGTGAAGCTCGGCATCGGACTCGACTTCGGGACCGCCTTTGTGGGCAACGTCGGCTCGGGCGATGTCAAGGACTTCACGGCAATCGGCAACGTGGTCAACACGGCCGCTCGTCTCCGGCCGCCGCGGCGAGCGGGGGGTCGTCATGTCCAGCCGCGTGCACGACCGCGCTGGCGAGCACGCCGCTGGCGCCGAGCCGCGTGAGCTGTCCATGAAGGGCAAGAGCGAGCCTGAGATCGCGATGGTTCGTCATATCGATTTCGCGATGCCTCCTGCCGACGCGCAGGCAGGCTCGTGGAGGCGCCAGGGGGAGACGCCCGGGTCGGCTGGGCGTGAGAAGACCGCCCCACTCGGGGGACCCTTCCAAAACGCTCGCTCACCGAAGAGTGCTGCTCCTCGATCAGAGCACCGAGTTCGAGGGCCACTGGAACGAAGTGGCCAAGCCGTTCGAGTGGAACTTCACCCACCAGGACCTTGCGGAGCTGATCGGCCAGCTCAGTGCCCGCGAGCCTCAGCTTCGTCTCGCCGCATGACCGGGGCGGAACTTATGACCGGGAGCACCAAGCGAGGTGCTGATGCCGAGCATGCCGGTCGAGGGCGGCTTCACGCGCAGCCGGAGGAGCGCACCGCCGAGGTCGTCAACCACGAGACGGCATGAGGAACTGACTGAGGGGGCGCGCGGCATTACGCAAGCGCCCATCGATCCTGCTCCACAGGGGACGGTGTTCGTGGTGCGGTAGGGGGAGGTGCCTGGCTGACAGGGTCGGCCGCGAGTTGCCCCTGCTCGGTCGCTTCCCCGACTGAAGGCAACTCGGCATTGGGCGCACAACCCGATCCTGCGCCCAATAAGCGCCTAATCGAGCCGAGTCGGGCCTAATCCGGCGCCAGCCGGGCAGGGCGTCGCGCAGCCCTGAAACCGCGCTTCCCAGTATTCGATCACCACGTCGATCTGCGGGCGGAGCGGCCCCAGATGGTGATCGTCGCGACTCAGAGGACCGTCTAGGTGACAGGCAACCGAGTCCGTGATCGGCAGCAGACGCGGACGTCCTTGACGGGTCGCTGGCGAGGACGCGGTGGAGGGTCCGGTAGTCGAAGTCTTCTGCTGATCGCGCCCGGGAGGCACAATGGGGAGATGGACGATGGCGTAGGCGCAACGTTGCGAGAGGCGCGCGCCCAGCGCGGGATCGACCTTGCCGAGGTCGAAGCCTCGACCAAGATCCGGGCGCGGTTTCTGCGTGCTATTGAGAACGAAGAATGGGACCTGCTGCCCGGCGAGTTTTACGCTCGCGCCTTCATACGTAGATACGCGACCTACCTGGGCCTGGACGACGCTCGCCTGGCGGAGGAGTACGGGCGGGGTCACAGCCCCGCCAGACCGGCGGACCGGCTGCCTCGGATCGACCCCGCACCGCCGCAACTGGCTCGTTCCGTGCGCCCGAAGCGCCTCTCGCCACGCCTCGTGGCCGCGATCGCCGCGGTCGCGCTGGTCGCCGTTCTCGTGACGATCGGGCTGTCGAGTCTGGGCGGCGGTTCGACCCGCCCGTCACCACTCCACCATCAAGCTGGCGGCGGGCGGCATGCCGGCGCGGGTCACGCCGAGCAGCCTCCCGCGCAAAAAAAACCCGGTACGAGCTTGAGCCTGACGGCGACCGCAGAAGTTTGGGTCTGCTTGCTCGACGAACACGGCCGGGCGCTGATCGACGGCCAGATCCTCAGCCCCGGATCGGAAGAGGGTCCGTACCGCTCCGGTAGCTTCACGGTCTCGCTCGGCAACGGGGAGGTGACGATGACCGTGGAAGGACAAGCGGCGAGCATCCCGCAGACCCCCAACCCGATCGGCTTCTCGATCGATGGCGGCGGCGCGCTTCGCGAACTGCCCGAAGGTGAACGGCCCACCTGCACGTAATCCGTGCCGGAATCGTCGTCACCGGGACCGAGGTTCTCACCGGTCGGATCCGCTTCCGGACGTCCGTCTTTGCGACGTCGGCTCCAAGTCCCGTTGACCGGGGGTAACTCCAGCATTGGGCGCACAACCCGATCGTGCGCCCAATAAGCGCCTGGCGACTCCGGTCCCAAAGCGAACGGTGTTGCCCAATCCGTTGCCCATCTACGCAAAAGCGCCACCCGGCGGCGACGCATTTTGCTCTATAAGTAGTGCCGGAGGAGGGACTCGAACCCCCGACACGCGGATTATGATCGGCGCCCAATATGGGCAGGCTGATCTACTCGGCGATCACGTCACTCGACGGCTACGTTGCTGACGAGAACGGAAACTTCGACTGGTGTGTGCCGGACCAGGAGGTGCACGCCTTCGTCAACGACCTCGAGCGGCCGATCGGCACCTACCTCTACGGGCGCCGGATGTACGAGGTGATGGTCGGCTGGGAGACCGTCGACACCGGCGCCGACCAGCCGCCCGTCACGCGGGAATTCGCGGCGATTTGGCAGGCGGCTGACAAGGTCGTGTACTCGAAGACGCTGGAGACGGTATCCAGTGCCAAGACGCGGATCGAGCGAAACTTCGACCCTGAAGCGGTCCGACAGATGAAGTCGTCGTCGGGACCAGACATCACCGTGGGCGGTCCCGACCTCGCCGCCCAGGCGATCAAGGCCGGATTGGTCGACGAGTGCCACCTGTTTCTCGCGCCGATCGTGGTGGGAGGCGGCAAGCGATCCCTCCCCGACAATTTCCGCCTGAATCTCGAACTGCTGGACCAAGGCCGTTTCGGCAACGGCATGGTTCACCTTCACTACCGCACCATGACGTGAGGAAATGGCGACGCGATGCCGGAGGAGGGACTCGAACCCCCGACACGCGGATTATGATCGCAGGCCGGGATTGCGGGCGAGTGCGGGCTGGTCCAGGTTTTCGCCGCTAGGACGCCGTTTCCTCCGCCGAAGCGAGGTCGGGAGTGCGGGCTGTATCCGTGGCTTCCGCGACACCCTGCTGACACCCCCAAAGTGGCGCTTGCGTCGCGCCCCGACTCGCGGAACGCGGAGCGGGTGAGGCAGCATTCGAGTGGCTCGGCGGAATCGCTCGTGTCACCTCGCCGAGGAACTCCTCGAACAGTCCGACGGAGCGATCGACGTCCCCGGCGTCGTGGGCGACCGAGACGGTAGGGCCCAACCACCACCCCGACTCCCAGATGCCGCGGTTCGCCATGTACACGCTGGATCAACGCCCGCAGGCTGGGGTCGTCGGCGGAGCGCGAGCCGGCGCCGGCGGGGGTCGGCTCTATGCGTTCCCCTGGATTCTGGGGCGGCCTCGCTGCGCTCGGCCTCTCCATCTCATATCCAGAAGGAACAGGGGGAGGTTCTCCTATGAGCGCCGTACTGCGCCACGCTCCAGCGCAAGCCCGCTCTCCGAATTGCCATCCTCAGCCCGTTGGCCAGCCGCTCGCTGAGCGAGGCGGTGTGCTCGAACGCCTCCTCGGTGAGGACGTCGTGGAGGACAGCGCGCCCGGCTGCCATCGACATCGCGTTTGCAAACAACGTGCCGCCGGTCGCGACCTCGTCCGCGAAGGCCCCTGACACGACGCGTGACTCCTCGGGCGGTGTGATCAGCGAGGCGATCTCGTCACGCATCCCGTAGGTGGCGAGCGGGACGCCGGCCGCCAAGGTCTTGCCGAGCGTGAGGAAGTCAGGTTCCAGCCCCCAGTCTCCGGCGAGGCCGCCGTAGGCGCACACGAGCGTATGGACCTCGCCGATTGCGAGCAGCGTGCCCGTCTCCCGAGTCGCCCTGCGGAGCGCCTCGTGGTATCCGGGCTGGGGGAGAAGGAACTCGGCGATTCGCCCCGTGTGCTCCGCCTCGCCCTACGGGCTCGGCTCCGCAGGCGGGGACTTGACCGCCGGGGCAGACCCTTCAGTCGGTGCAGCGCCTCGGTGGTCCCACTTTTCGAACGGCCAAGAGGGTCCATTTTTCAACCAAAACAGCCAAGAGGGTCCATTTTTCAACCAACCTTGACGCCGAAACCGGGTAGCTTAACCGTAAGGTATCTAGTTTACCGATTATTACTCGATTCTTGGAGGGGTATTGACCGCCGTGCCTAGGGCTGTGGACAATTCAGGTCTGCGTTGTCCGAGTTTCCATAAATTTGTCTTGGCAGCGTTCCTTGCCATGATTGCCACGCTTGCCCTTATGGCAAGCGTGGCTTCGGGGGCAACAATTGGCTGCTTTTCAAATCCAAGCGCATGTGGCTATCCGGACGCGACGAACTCGGGCGTTTCGGCCAGCACGAGTTTGACGAGCTCCGGCTCGATCACCGCCGCAACCAACGGCCAGGTCATCGACGGCAAGGACATCACCGGCATGGTGACGGTCAAGGCCGACAACGTGACGATCCAGAACTCCAAGATCATCCCGACCTCGACGGGAAGTGGCTCGGCAGCGATCCTCGTCGAAGACGGCGCAACCGGCACGGTTATCAAGGACACGACGGTTGGCGGCAAGGGAGCGGTTTCGCAAACGATCGAGGCTGCTGTCCGCAATTGGGGCGGTGGCACGGTCGCCGAACGCGACTACTTCTACAACTGCAATGAGTGCTGGCAGGGCGAGGGCACGATCCGCGATAGCTATATGAGGATCGACTCGATCTACTCGGGCGCTCACGCCGAGGACATTTACGTCTGTAGCGGCACCGTGAATGTCGACCACTCGACCCTCATCAACAAGGAAGGCCAAACCGCAACCGTCTTCGGCGACACGATCTGCGGTGGCGGAAACACGTTCAATGTGACCAACAACCTCCTCGCTGGAGGCGGCTTTGTGCTCTATCCCCAGGCAAACAGCAGCACGAAGACCGGCACTATGAACGTGACGGGCAACCGAATCGCGCGATGCAAGACGAGCGCTGTATATAACTCGGGTAGCGGCGGCACCTCTTGCGGCGGCGGCGCCGATGCCTTCGGGTATTGGCCCGACGGCGGATACTATGGCGTTGCTGCCTACTACTACTCCGGGCCCGGCCACGTCTGGGAAAACAATGTCTGGGACGACAATTCCCAGCCGGTTTGTGCCAACGGATCATCTGGGTGCGGAACGGGGACAACTCCACCTCCCCCCACCAACACCCCGGCGACCGCCGTCTGGACCGCCCCAACCGGTGCGCAAGTCGGCGTCCCGGTGGCGCTCAACGGGTCAGCTTCCACCGGAGACGCGCCGATCGCCTGCACCTGGACGGTCGAGAACCAGGGCGGCACGGTCCTCGACACGAAGACAGGATGCCAGGTCAGCTACACCTTCCTGCAGGTGGGCACGCAATACGTGCGGCTCAGCGTCACCGACGCCAACGGCGACACCAATTCGAATCGCAAGTCCTTCTCTGTCGCGGCCGCGCCGACACCTCCCCCAACCAACGCCCCGGCGACCGCCGTCTGGACCGCCCCAACCGGTGCGCAAGTCGGCGTCCCGGTGACTCTCGACGGAACCGCCTCAACCGGGGACGGGACGATTACCTGCACCTGGTCGTTCGAAAACGAAGATGGCAGCGTCCTCTGGGAGGCGCACCCTGGATGCATGCTCGAATTCACCTTCCAGTGGGCGAATATGAAGTACGTGCGGCTCAGCGTCACCGACGCCGACGGCGACACCAATTCGAATCGCAAGTCCTTCTCTGTCGCGGCCGCGCCGACACCTCCCCCAACCAACGCCCCGGCGACCGCCGTCTGGACCGCTTCACCGCCTGCTGACACCTACGCTGACACCCTGGCCGGTTGAGCTCGGTGGCGTCCGTCTCGGCCACGAAAAATACCGCGCCGTAGCGGGGCTTTCGTACATGCCGGAGGAGGGACTCGAACCCCCGACACGCGGAATTATGATGGGGGACACGCAGGGGTCCAAGGGCTCCAGTGAGGGCTATCAGGCACGGAAAGATCAACTCAGTTCCGCTGAAAGTCGTGAGTTGGGTGCACCCCGCAGCGGAAGAAGCGCCGATCAGAGGGCTGATACTCGCGCGGTGCGGCATTGGCTTCTCATGCCACCGAGATCGAGCGCTTTGTCTCGCCAGCGGGCTTGGTCCGATCTTGGCCCTTGAGCGAGGGCCGTACGATCCTGATCTATTCCATCGGTGCGATGTGCAGCCTGGTTGTGGTCCAGGCGGTCGCGGGTTCGAGCCCCGTCGTTCACCCCTAGTTACCAAGCGGAATCCGCCCCCTTCTCAGGGCTTCGCTCGGCAGTCGAGCTACTACAAGGGCTACTAGACGGTCAGCGAACGGCGCTGGGGCTCCCAAGTCCATCCCGGGATGGATTCGAGGCGTTTCGTCCGGTCCTTGGTCAGCTGGCCGCGCTTATGAGACCGACGCTGAGTACGAACCCAGCTGCCTAGCTTGAAGCCGTCCTCATCTCGATATGGTGCCCCGACTTGGCTGAGGTACGACCACTTCCACTCTGGGCCC
>DATAIY010000078.1:0-2997 GCA_036262475.1 Solirubrobacterales bacterium | reverse complement strand
GACGATGCCCGCGGCTCGCAGACGCGAGACCCTGTGCGAATTGCAGCCGGACATCTTCGATACCACGGCCGAGCGGCAGCGCCTCCTTCTGGGCATGCCGGTCGAGCATGCCCGCCCGGCCGAGGCCAACTGAGCCATCGGCGACCAGTCGTTCGTCTCTTCCGCGACCCGCGCTCGGATCCGCGGCGCCGTCACCCCGATCGCACTCGGCGCCGGCAAGCTCGGCCTGACGCCCAACGCCCTGACGGTCATCGGCTTCGGCATCTCTGCCGTCGCCGCCGCCACCGCGGCCGCGCAGCTCTGGCTGCCGGCGGCCATCCTCGTCATCTTCGGCGGCTCATTCGACATGCTGGACGGCGGGCTCGCCCGCGCCCAGAACCGCGTGACCCGCTTTGGGGCGTTTCTCGACTCCACCCTGGATCGCTGGGGCGAAGGGGTCGTCTACATCGGGATCGTCGCCGGCGCTTCGGCTGCCGGCTTCGTCGCCGGGGCGGTCCTGGCCGCCGCCGCGGCAGTCTCAAGCTTCCAGGTCAGCTACACCCGGGCCAAGGCCGAGAGTCTGGGGTTGCACGGCGAGGTGGGCATCGCGCCCCGCGCCGAGCGCCTCGTGCTCCTGACCGCCGGTCTGGTCGCGGCGGGTCTGGACGGCGGCGTCGCCCCAGGAGCCCGCGGCCAGCTTTGGCTCTCGGCGGCCCTCGGCATCATCTTCGTCACGGCCAGCATCACGGCAATTCAACGGACCTGGCACGTGCGTGCGCAGCTTCGCAGTAAGGAGCAAGGAGAAAAGTGAGCGAGAAGATCAGCAGCGACGCCGCGAACGCGAGCCACGCAAGCGTGGCTGCGGCGACCGCGGTCGGCAACGGCCGCAAGCCCTCCGGGGACCACAAGATCCGCGTCGCCATCGTCGGCGTCGGCAACTGCGCCAGCAGCCTGGTCCAGGGCCGCTACTACTACGAGAACGCGTCGGAGACCGACTTCGTCCCGGGCTTGATGCACGTCAATCTGGGCGGCTATCACGTCCGCGACATCGAGTTCGTGGCCGCCTTCGACATCGACCGCAACAAGGTCGGCAAGGACCTCTCCGAGGCCATCTACACCAAGCCCAACAACACCTTCGTCTTCCACAAGGTCCCGCACATCGGCGTCAAGGTCGAGCGCGGCATGACCCACGACGGCCTGGGCAAGTACCTGTCCCAGATCATCGAGAAGGCGCCCGGGCCCACCGCCGACGTAGTCGGCATCCTGAAGGCGACCAAGGCCGACGTCCTTATCAACTACCTGCCGGTCGGTTCGGAAGAGGCGACCAAGTGGTACGTGGAGCAAGCCCTCCAGGCGGGCGTCGGCGTGGTCAACTGCATCCCGGTCTTCATCGCCCGTGAGCCCTATTGGCAGCGCCGCTTCGCCGAGCGCGGTCTTCCGATCATCGGCGACGACATCAAGAGCCAGGTCGGCGCGACGATCAGCCACCGCGTCCTGACCCGTCTCTTCATGGACCGCGGCGTCCGTGTGGACCGCACCTACCAGCTCAACTTCGGGGGCAACACCGACTTCCTCAACATGCTCGAGCGCGAGCGCTTGGAGTCCAAGAAGATCTCCAAGACCAACGCGGTCACGAGCATGCTCGACTACGACATCGATCCGGACAACATCCACGTCGGACCCTCGGATCACGTGCCCTGGCTGCTCGATCGCAAGTACTGCTACATCGTCATGGAGGGCACCACCTTCGGCGATGTCCCGCTCAAGTGCGAGATGAAGCTCGAAGTCTGGGACAGCCCCAACAGCGCCGGCGTGGTAATCGACGCCCTGCGCTGCCTCAAGCTCGCCAAGGATCGCGGTCTGAAGGGCGCGCTCGTCGCTCCCTCGGCCTACTTCAAGAAGAGCCCGCCCATCCAGCTCCACGATGACATCGCCTTCAACCGGGTCGAGGCGTTCATCCGCGGCGAGGACAACGAGACCCTCGTCGGCACCGAGACGCTGCCCAAGAAGGTCAAGAAGTCGGCACCTGTTCGCGGGGGCGCGCCCCTCGTCGAGGCCAAGTGACGCAGGAACGCGTGGACGACAGCGGCGCGGCCTCCCGCGAACGTCGCCCCGAAGGACCGAGGCAGTCGGGATCCGGCAGGACCGAGGGCAACGGAGCCACGAAAACTTTCGAGGCTCCGCATCGCCTCAAGAAGGAGACCTTCCGGACTCACCTCGCCGGCCTGACGCTGCTCAGTTTCTGGCGGACCTCGTCATGGGTCCTGGGCCACCTCCCGGCAGGCCCGGTGTACCGAATCGGCGGCTGGTTCGCCATAATCGGCTACGCCGCCAGTCCCACCCGGCGCCGCTGGCTGCGGGCCAACTTCGGACACGTCCTGGGCGTGTCGCCCAGTTCCCGGGAGGCCGGCCGAATGGCCAGAGCCGCCTACCGCAACTACGCCCGATACATCATGGAGCTGATGCGGCTGCCCTGGTTCAAACGGGAGCAGGTCGATCAGCTCCTCGAGGTCCGGAGCCTCGATCTGTTCCTCCAGTACTACCAGGAATCCAAGGGCCTGGTTTTGGTCGCCGCCCATCTTGGCAACAACGAGGCGGCCGCGGCCGGTTTCGCCAAGCACGGTCTCGAGATCAACGTCGTCGGCGACGATTCGTCCTACCGCGAGCTATACGAGCTGTTCGAGCGCCAGCGAACGAGCTGGGGGGTCAAGATGATCTCCTGGCGCAACCTTCGCGGCGTCTACGGGGCGCTCCGCCGCAAGGAGGGCCTCGTCCTACTCGTGGACTGGGGCTACCGAGCAGACGGAATCCCGGTCAAGATGTTCGGCGCCTGGACTACTCTCCCGGCCGGCCCCGCTCTGCTCGCGGCGAAGCACGGATCAGCCATCGTGCCCTTCTCGATCAACCGCCAGCCCGACGGCACCTTCAAGGCGGCCGCCGACGAGCCGATCCACGTCGCGTCTAACTCCCCGGCCGACCTGGCCATCGCGACGCAGCTGATCGCGACCGCGCTCGAGA
>DATAIY010000077.1:0-3988 GCA_036262475.1 Solirubrobacterales bacterium | reverse complement strand
TCGCCAAACAGCCGGGCTTCGACCACACCCGCTGCCCGGTGCGCGCTGCGCACAGGGCGGCCAACTCCCTGGCTAGCTCTTCTCGCTCAACTCCTGCTCGCGCCTGTTGGCGCGCTCCTCGTCAAGCTCGGCCTCGACCTTGGCACGCTTCGCCCGCTCCTCGGCGATCGCCGCCTCGGTCCGGCTTTCGTCGGCTCGCTCGCGGTGATGGCGGACGTCGTCATGGCGAGCCTCCGTCTGCGCCTGCCCGAGCTCACGGCGGCGGCTGGCTTCACGGGACGCCGAGACGAGCATCGCGATCACGGTCAGCGCGACGACGACAATCACCATGACCAGAACGGTCGACATCGTCCCTCCTTGTTGGGGTGCCTTCCCCCCCTGGTCCCCGCGATGCCGCGAGCCGAAACCGTCAGCGGGGCTTGCGCTGGAGCGTCGGCAGAGCGACGCTGACGTCGGAGGCGCGGACCGTGAAGGGGACGTCGCCGGCTTGGTAGTAGGGGGCGTCGCGGCCGAGCAGCTCGAGCTGGACCGTGTGGCCCTTGGCGAAGCGATAGCCGTTGCCGTGCAGCTGGAATTCGATTTCGCCGCTCTGGCCGTTTTCGAGGGCGTAGACGCCGCGGCTGACGAGGAGCTGGGTGCCTTCGGGGGAGATGTCCCAGAGGCGGGCGACGATCTGCGCGTACTGACCGGTGCCGCCGATCTTGGCCTTGACCGTGGGCAGGCCCAGCAGCGTGAAGCCACCGCTGACCGGCCGCGAGTAGGTGGCGACATTGGGCTCGGCGGTGACCGGGATCGTCTTGCAGGCATCGGTCGTGCCGAAGATCGGGTCGAAGGCTTTGGCGACGGTGGCGTCGCCGCCGGCTGAGCTGAATTCCTGAGTGGCGCTGGAGCCGAAGCTGAAGCTGCCGGGGTGCAGCGCCTTCCAGCCCTTGCTCTTGTAGGGGCCACCGTCGGGGGTCGTGATCGGGCAGGTCTGGGTGAAGGCGGTGACCGAGCCCGGCGCCGGGCCCCTCTTCTTCGCGCCGAGCAGGTTGGCGGCGAAGAACTTGGCCGCCTGGTTGTTGAAGTAGTGGTTGAGGCCGGGCTTGTTGGAGCCGCGGCTGTGGCCGAGGTCGCCGAGCTGGAGGCTGACCGGCGCCTTCTTGTCGCGCGAGCGCAGGTAGTCGTAGACGCGAAGGGCCTGTTCGGCGGGGAAGAGTTCGTCGGTCCAGCCGCTCTGGATCAGCAGCGGCGCCGGCGTCGAGGCGCCCTTGACGAAGCGCAGCGGGTAGCCGCCGTTGTTGCTGTAGATGCCCTTGAGCGCGGTCTGAGCTTCGGCCGCGAGCGGCTGGCCGGCGTCGAGGTAGGCCTTGTCCTGAGTGACGTTGGCCTGCGTGTCGGTGCAGGGCGTGGAGGCGGGAGCGCCGCCGCAGTAGTAGCCGTTGAGGACGCCGCTCAGGTAGAGGCCGTTGAGGTAGCTCGAGATCGGCACCCCGAACGGGTCGAGGCTCTGTTCGGCCGGCGCCACTTCGGTGTCGAGGAAACGGCCATTGGGGATCAGGGCCGAGACCAGGTCCGACCAGGGCCAGCGCGGGTAGGCGGCGGCGATCTTCATCTTCTTGCCGTCGGGGCTGCGCCAGGGGGCGAGCTTGCCGTTCGGCTTGCGGATCTTGTCGGCGAGGAAGGCCAGCTCTATGCTCTGGCCGCCGCCGTAGGAGATGCCGGTGACGCCGATGTCACGCGGCTTGACCACGCCTTCGTCGGCCAGCAGGCCGAGCAGGTACTGGGTGTCGCGGGCCTCGTAGCGGCTGTCGGCGAGGCGGATGTAGCCGGCGCCGCAGGCGCCGCTGTGGTCGCCGGTGGCGCCGCCGCCGCAGGAGTTGCCGAAGCCGCGGGCGGTGTAGTTGACGACCGCGTAGCCACGGTGGGCGTAGAAGTTGTTGTTGTAGCGGTAGATCGTCGAGCCGCTGCCGGCTCCGCCGGGCGCGGGCCCGCCCGGCGAGGTGGTCTCGAAGCTAGTCTTGCTGCCGCCGAAGCCGTGCAGCATCACGATCGTCGGGAACGGCCCCTTGCCCTTTTCGGGGAGGGTCACGTCGACGTCCAGCGGGATCCCGTCGAAGGAGGGTATCCGCGCCGCGGAGTCGACGGTGGGACAGAAGCGGACGCCGTTCTCGGCCGTGCAGGGATGTCCAAAGGGAGCCGAGGAGGAAGCGGCGGCGGGCGTGGCGGCGACCATCGCGGCCAGGCCGGCGAGCGCAACCGCCGTTGCAGCCAGCCGAGATCTGAGCCCTCTCCTCACCGCTTGCGAGCATACGTCCTCTCGCCGTGTTGGAGAGGCATGACCCTCAACCGGTTGAAGAATTCACGGATGACCAGCCCGCCCAAAACCCGGGCCGCGATCGCGGCCGCCGTCGCCACCGTGCTGGTGGCCATGCTGGCGCTAGCTGCCGCGCCCGCCGGCGCCGGCCTGCTCGAACCGCCAGGCAAGAAGGTCTACTTCGGCGTCTCCGACACCGGCGACCCGGCCTCGTTCGGCCAGTTCAGCACCGCCGTCGGCCACCACTCGCCGGTGATCGAGTCCTTCCGCACCTGGGGCAGCGACTTCCATGGGTCGATCGAACGCTGGGAGACGGCGCGGGCGCGGCCGATGATCCATATCACCACCGCCGACAGCCATGACGGGCACGAGCTCTTGACCCCGCGGGCGATCGCCCAGGGCGCCGGCGACGCCTATCTGGTCCGGCTCAACCATCTCTTCTGGTCGAAGAAGATGCGCGCATACGTGAGGCCGCTGGGGGAGCCCAACCGCTGCCTCAACGTCTACGCGTCCTATGACTGCGCCGGCAAGCTCCGCGACTCCGCCCACCGCCCGCGCTGGTACATGCTCGCCTTCCGCCGGATCTACGTGATCGTCCACGGCGGCGGCAAACGGGCGACGATCAACCGGCGACTCGCCGAAGCGGGGCTGCCGCGCCTGCAGACCGCCGTGGGTGGATTGCCGGCGGCACCGGTCGCGATCGTCTGGAGCCCGCTGCCGGCGGGTTCCCCGACCGTCGCACAGAACCGCCCCCGCCACTTCTATCCCGGCTCGCGCTGGGTCGACTGGATCGGGACCGACTTCTACGCCTCCTATCCGGAATGGGGTGCGCTCACCGGCCTCTACCGCCGCTACGCGGGAAAGCCGTTCGCGCTGACCGAGTGGGGCGTCGAAAACGGCGACGACCCCAGCTTCGTGCGGCGCCTCTTCGCCTGGGTGGAACGGCACCCAGGCTGCAGGATGCTCGTCTACTACCAGGACTTCGGCACCACCAGCAGCTACCGGATCCAGAACTACTCGGCCAGCCTCGCGGTCCTCCGCAACCGCCTGCACTCGCCGATCTTCCCGTCATTCGCAGCGGGCGCCCCACACCTGCCGCCGCCCCCCCCCGGGCGGAGTCGAACCGTAGCGACGCCAGATCGTCGCTTCCATCTAGCCCGGTCCGGACGTCGGGCCGTCGAGCAGGACGACGTTGTTGGCGTAGCCGGTGAAGTTGTGGATCAGCTGGCCCCAGCGCAGGGCGAGGGGGCGTGGAGCGCGGTAGCGGACCAGCGTCATCCGCCCCATCGTCACCCGCCCGACCTGGCGGAAGGAACGCGGCAGCGCCCGGTGCAGGAGCGGCGGCGGGCGGCCGCTGACGACGTCGACTTCGGCGACAGGAATCGGCCCGTGGCGCCAGCGCTTCCACTTGACCTGGCGCTCGCCGCGCCCGATGTAGAAGGCGAGCGGTTCGCCGCCCTGTTCCCAGACCACGATCGCGCGGGGACGGCCGCGGGGCGGGCCGATCTCCGTGGCGACGCTGCGCCAGTCTTCGCGCTGCAGGGCCGGGCGGAAGTCCGCGTAGACGCAGAAGGCGAGCGAGTAGACGACGAGCGCGGCTCCGACCGCGATGCCGAGGCGTCCTGAGCGCGGCGCCGCGATCCCGGCGGCACCGACCATCGCCAGCGGAATCAGCGCCGGCAGCAGATTGCG
>DATAIY010000076.1:0-1896 GCA_036262475.1 Solirubrobacterales bacterium | reverse complement strand
GTCCTCGACGTCGCGCAGCTCCTCGGCGCCGAGGGCCTGGCCGTGGGTGAAGTCAAAGCGCAGCTTGTCGGGGCGAACGGAGGAGCCGGCCTGGTGGACATGGGTGCCAAGCCGCTCGCGCAGCGCCGCATGCAGGAGGTGGGTCGCGGTGTGGTTGCGCATCGTCGCGTGGCGGGTCTCGCGGTCCACCGCGGCCTCGACCGCGGTCCCGGCGTCGATCGGAGCGCCGCCGGTCTCGACCTCGAGCGCCTGGTCTTCTCCGACGCGGTAGACGTCGAGGACCTTGGCCTCGCCGCCGTCCCAGCGCAGGACTCCCGAGTCGGCGACCTGGCCGCCGCCCTCGGCGTAGAAGGGGCTCTCCTCGAGCTTGACCAGGGCGCGCCCGTCGTTGGCCTCGACCGCCGCGAGGCCGGTGGTGGCACGCAGCGTCTCATAGCCGACGAACCGGGTCGGCGCTGCGGCGGAGGCAAAGGCGATCACCTTCTCGTGGGTGTCCTCCGAGCCGTGGGCGGTGGCGGCGCCGGTGCGGGCACGCTGGCGCTGCTCGTCCATCAACTCCCGGAAACCGGAGTCGTCGACCGATAGCCCCTCGTCCGCCAGAAGCTCCTTGGTCAGGTCGTAGGGGAAGCCGTAGGTGTCGTGCAATTTGAAGGCGGCGGCGGCGTCGATCCACGAGGTCTCCGACTCCCTGGCTTCGGCGATCAGGCGCTCGAGCAGCTCGGTGCCGCGCTCCAGGGTGCGACCGAAGCTCTCCTCCTCGTCGCCCACCCAGCGGGCGATCGTCTCGCGCTCGGCCACCAGCTCCGGGTAGCTCTCTCCCATCAGCTCGATCGCCCGCTCGGCGAAGCGGCCCAGCCACGGGGCCTCGAGGCCGAGCGTGTTGCCCTGCTGGATCGCCCGCCGCATGATCCGCCGCAGGATGTAGCCGCGGTCCTCGTTGGAGGGGACGACGCCGTCGGCGATCAGGAAGGCGGCGCCGCGCGAGTGGTCGGCGACGATCCGCATCGCCCTCGTCACCGCCTCGCCCTCCTCGTAGCCATGGCCGCTCAGCTCCTCGGCGAGGTCGATCAGCGGCCGCACGTGGTCGGTCTCGAAGACCGAGGGGACGTCCTGGAGGATCGCCGCCATCCGGTCGAGCCCCATGCCGGTGTCGATGTTGCGCATCGGCAGCCCGGTCAGGCTGCCGTCCTCGGCGAGGTCGTAGCTCATGAAGACGTGGTTCCAGAACTCGAGGAAGCGGTCGGTGTCGTCGCCCGGGCGCTCGCCCTCAGCGCCGAAGGCCTCACCGCGGTCGAGGTAGAGCTCCGAGCACGGACCGCAGGGCCCGGCCGGGCCGGCCTGCCAGAAGTTGTCCTCGCGGCCGAGGCGGACGATGCGCTCGTCGGGGACGCCGGTCGCCTGCCAGATCTCGATCGCCTCCTCGTCGGGACCGAGTCCAAGCTCCTCGTCGCCGCCGAAGACCGTCACCCAGATCCGCTCCGGGTCCATCCCGAAGCCCTGCGTCGAGAGCTCCCAGCCCCAGGGGATCGACTCCTCCTTGAAGTAGTCGCCGAAGCTCCAGTTGCCGAGCATCTCGAAGAAGGTCAAGTGGCGGGCGGTGTTGCCGACCTCCTCGATGTCGGTGGTGCGGAAGCATTTCTGCACGTCGGTGAGGCGCGGCGCCGGCGGCATTTCGCGGCCGAGGAAGTAGGGCTTGAACGGCTGCATGCCGGCGGTCGTGAGCAGCACCGATGGGTCGTGGACCGAGGGGACCAGCGAGGCCGAGGGAACGACCTTGTGCCCCCGCTCCTCGAAGAACGAGAGGTAGGTGCTGCGGATTTGTTGAGCCTTCATGAGCGGGAGCCTACGGTTTGCTGACAGGTTCGGCTCTCGGGCCAGACGGCGGTGCTGCTGGAG
>DATAIY010000075.1:0-2373 GCA_036262475.1 Solirubrobacterales bacterium | reverse complement strand
GATCACGAGAGCCCGCTCCGGCAGCGGCGGCCGATCCTCCGCCAGGAGTCGATCCCGGCGGACCGTGATCTCTATCTCGAGCGGCTCGTCGGGAGTGAGGCCGCCAAAATCCCGAAGCCGGTCGCGCGCCAGCGCGGGTTTGCGGACGCGCCAGGTGGCTTGACCGTGCATCATCGGGTCTCCCTCCGGCGTGAAGAAGCTGGGCTTTACGCTCCAGCTCGGCGGCCTGAACCGCATCAGCTCCAGTGCCCCGTCGCGAAATGCAGCTGAGAGATCGGCTATGTCCTCGGCGCTGCCCCCCTTCGCTCCGGCGATGCGGCGAAGCTCGGCAAGCAGCTCCGGCTCGTCGTTGGGCTCGAAGAACCACACCGGGCCCCACAAGCTCGGCGGCTCGCCCGCCATCACGCGCCCGAGCAAGATGTCCCAGCGAACCCCATCGTGGGAGACGTTGGCGCTTCGCACCCGGGCGCGGGTACCGCGGACGATGTCCTCCAGCACGATCCAGTGGCCTGGCTCGACCGCGAGCACGCGGTGCAGGCCCAGCGTCGCGGTGGCGATTCGCAACGCCGCCTCCCGCTCGTCGGCGGGGAGGTCGGCCCGGGCGGCATAGCGCTCGGCCGGGGTCCCGCCGCCGGACAACTCCCGGTCGTTGTTGAACCAGGTGGCGAAGATCTGCATGTCGCTATCGCTCATCGTGCGATCGTGGTCGGCGAAATCCTCCAAGGCGGCGCCGATCTCATCGCCAGCCACCTCGGCGGACCAATCCTGGATGCGTCGGCCGACTGCCTGATCGAAGCGCGCCTCGCGCGCCGCCCGCTTCTCCTCTGCCAGGCAGCACCGCTTGTGCTTGCGACCACTACCACATGGACAGGGGCTGTTTCTCGCTACCGTCACGCGCGCTCACCGTAGCGCCGAAGACGGACGACGAGACCTCGACGGTCCCCGCTCGGCCTACCGACGTTCCCGCGCCCAATGCTTGTGGACCAGCTCGACCGCCTCCTCCTCGGTCAGGCCTTCGATCTCCTCAGCACTCATATGGAGCTCGCCGACGAGAACCGCGATCACCCAGGAGTCGTGCTCGACCGGTGCCTCGTCGTCGGTGTCGACCGGGCGCACAACGGGCTCGCCGCTGCGGATCGCCTCCCAGAAGTCCGCGCGCGAGACCTCGAGCTGCTCGCGCAGGATCGTCCCGAAGCGCCCGGGGCTGATCGCTTTCGAGCGATCGTGAGAGATGTGGGTCTGCAGCAACCGTCCGTCGGGCAACAGCTTCTCGAAGAAGATGTGGGTCTGCCGCCGCCCGCCACGCTCGCCGCCGGGGATCTGCCGCCAGCCGTCGACGCCGAGGAACTGCTCGACATCGGCCCAGCTGGGCGACGTCAGCGTCACGCCGGCAGCGGAACCCGGGCCTCTTCGGCTGGCGCGGCTGGAGAGAAAAGCGAGCGCTGCTCGTCGGGCGCGGTAAGTGCGAACTTCAGCAGTGAACCGAGTTCGCCGCGACGATCGGTCTGCATGTAGAAGTCGAGGCGCTCTAGAAAATCCTCCGCCCGCAAACCCACGAGCTCGACCAGTTCATCGAGCGCATCCTCATAGCTCGCGCCTCCGGCAATTAGGTTCAGCTCCGGCAAGCGGACCACGAATTCCCCTCCAGAGACGCTAACCCGGGGATGAAAAGCGATGCCCTCGAGCAGCATCGCGAGATCCTCGACGGAGACCAACACTGCTTGTTCCTTGCCACGGTGGCGGTCGATCAGCTGCAGGCGGTGACCATGGACCGCCTGATCCATCAGGTCCGAAAGTCGCGCCTTTGCCTGGGCAAAGCCCTCATGGGCCAAATAGGTAGTCGTCGCTATGTCGCTCATTGGCAAGGATTCTACCGCAGATAGTCAAACTGGTCAAATTGGTCACTCAAGGGCAGTTGGTAAGTCTGACATCGCCCGTAGGGTTCACAAACCCGACCCCCGCCTCATGCCGCCCAGGAATACTCGTGGATGAGACCACCGAGCCGGTCGCGGCGGCCAACCGCGGTCTGCGGTCGCGGCTGCAGCGGGATCACCTGTGGTGAGGGATCTGGCGCCCGCAGGCCCAGCGCCCGGTGCGGACGCTCGTGGTTGTAGTGCTCTACGTATTCGCGGAGAACTCGCTCGAGCTGACGGCGGCCAAGGATAAGCAGCCAGTCCAGGCACTGCTCGCGCAGCGTGCGAACGAAGCGCTCGGCGTGCGGGTTCGCGTTTGGCGCTCTGACCGGGGTGCGTATTACCTGGATCCCCTCGCTGCGGAAGACCTCGTCGAACGCGGCGCTGAACTTCGCATCGCGATCGCGGATCAGGAAGCGCAGTGGCCGCTCGAAGCCCCAGCCCGCGATCATCAGGTTGC
>DATAIY010000074.1:0-2247 GCA_036262475.1 Solirubrobacterales bacterium | reverse complement strand
AGCAAATCGAGATCCCCGTGCGGCGTTGCCAGGTGCATCGCCCGGTCGCTGGCGATGCTGTGCTCCTGAATCGGTGAGCCGTCGGGACGGGTCGCACCCCATTGCCCAATCAGGGTTCGAATGCGCTCGACGTTGTGGGGGTCGGGGTCGAAGACGGCATCCACATCCCGGGTAGCGCGGACGACTCCATGACGAATCAGCGCAATCCCGCCAATCAGCACATAGCGGACGCCTGCGCCGTTGAGGTCGTCGAGAATACGGCCGAAACCGGTCACCGCATGGCTGCTGCAAGCTCGGCCGCCTGCACACTCAGGGCGATGCCCTCCATAAGCAGCTCGTCGGGATCGCGGGCAGCGTCCTGGATGAGGCGGTAGCGACGCCATTCCTCGCCTGCGAGCGCATCGTCGCCACGGGTTTCAGCGGCCCTGGCACTGACACTGGCCTGTGCCAAGCGGTCTAGCTCGAGTGCTTCTGGCATCTAGCCCAGAATAACCGCCGGCCTGGCGACCGGTCAAAGATTCCGTGTCCCGAAATATGTCCCCGACTCGACAATTCTCTACCGGACGCAGTCGAACTCCCTGGACAGAATCGCGCCTAATCAGCCGCGTTCGTAATGAAGGGGTCCTCGGTTCAAGTCCGAGCGTCGGCTCTGGCGTCGAGGCGAGTCTGCCTCAGACGCTGGAGTTGCGGCTGTCAGGCAAGTTGCCATGGGCCGATTCCAGATCGGCCAGGTCCACAAGATCGCGTTCGCGTCCCGCCGACCGCTCGTCGCTGGCAAAGAAACCGTCGGCCTCGACGACAACAGTGCCGTCGAAGCCGTCGAAAGCTGTCCGACGGCCGAAGATTGAGCTTCGCCTAGCCGGGCGGTTTCTCTGGCGATGGACCGAGTGGCGGCCTCGCTGCGAGGGCCAACTCGATCGCATCGGCGTAGTAACCGTGCTGGGTGCTTCGGGGGCTTGGATCGGAGAGGCCGAACGCTTCGTCCATGGCCCAGGCGAGGGTACGCTTGAAGGTGGGGCCGTGCCAGGCGTGGGCCTCGGGAGCGCGGCCGACGTGAAGGTGGACCAGCTCGTGGAGCAGCGTCTCGAGGATGTCGCCCGGGCGAATACCGGGATAGGCGGTGACCGAGAGGCGGAACTCGGTGGGGACCGCGAAGCCGAGGCGGTTCGGACGCGCGCGAGCCCGCCGCACCTTGAGCTTGGGACTGCTCGCCGTGAGCGGTCCGCCGGCGAACATCTCCAGGGCCCGCAGTCGCTCCATCTCCAGGTCGAGCGCGACCCCCGCGACCACGTAGTAGGACGGCGCGCGGACAACAGCGGATGGGGCCCGGCGGCGGGCCCGCCGCCTCCTCATGCCTGGCATCTTGGGCACCAGTAGGTGGTGCGGTTGGCGTCGCCCTGGCCGCGCGAGGAGATCGGGGCGCCACAGGCCGGGCAGAGACCATGGCGAGGGCGGTACACGGCAAAGTCGTGGCGGCCGCCGCTGGCAACGGCCTTGAGCATCTCTTCGCGCGCCGCGTGGAGCACGGCGCCGAGCTCCTCGTCGGAGAGGTCGCCGATCGGGCGCCAGGGATCGACTCGCGCCGCAAAGCAGGCCTCGCTCTTGAAGATGTTGCCGATGCCGGCGACCAGAGTCTGGTCGAGGAGCGCGTCGCCGAGGCCGCGGGTCGGATCGGCGCGCATCGCCGCGACGACCACGGCGGGCCCGAAGTCCTCGGCCAGCACGTCGCGGCCGAGGCGCGCCAGCTGGGGGTCGCGGCGCAGCCGCGAAGCCTGCAGCAGCCGCAGGGTTGGCCCACAGAACTGGACCGCCTCCTGCCTCTCCGCCGACAGCACGGCCCAGGCCGAAGAGCGCGGTCGGCGCCAGCGGGCGCCGCGCGGATAGACGTGCCAGCCGCCGCTCATACCGAGATGACTGTGGAGAGCGAGATCACCGAAATGCAGCAGTAGGTTCTTGCCGCGCGCCTCGACGCGCTCAAGAAGCTTGCCGTCCAGCCTCTCTATTCCGGCCGCACGCCCGCGCGGGTTGGGCGCGCTCGCCTCGATCTCCTTATGGCCGAGAGCCGCCTCGATCCGCCTCGCCGCTCGCAGGATCGTGTCGCCCTCGGCCATGCGCGAATAATGACCGCAGGGTCCCGGCGGCTAGATTGGCGACGATGGCTCGACGAGGAAAGATCGACCCCCTCGGGCGCCAGACGGTGCTGGCGATCGCCGCCGGCCGTGTCGCGATCGGGGTCGGGGCATTGCT
>DATAIY010000073.1:0-13928 GCA_036262475.1 Solirubrobacterales bacterium | reverse complement strand
CTGCGTGATCCGCGGCCCGTTCAAGGACAAGGACTCGCGGGAGCACTTCGAGGTGCGCACCCACAAGCGCCTGATCGACATCCTCCAGCCGTCGCCGAAAACCGTCGACTCGCTGCAGCGGCTGGACTCGCTGCCGGCCGGCGTCGACATCGAGATTCGCCTTTAAGCGATGGCTGCGATCCTCGGCAAGAAGCTGGGCATGACGCAGGTGTTCCGCGCGGACGGAACGGTTGTGCCCGTGACCGTGATCGAAGCCGGTCCCTGCAAGGTCACCGCCGTCCGCGATAGCGAGCGCGATGGCTACGCCGCTGTGCAGCTCGCCTTTGGCGAGGTCAAGCAGGGCAAGCTGACCAGGGCCGAGGAAGGCCACCTGAAGAAGGCCGGGGCGGCGCCGATGCGCCACCTGGTCGAGTTCCGCGACGAGGACCTCGGCGCCGAGGGCGGGCCGAAGATCGGCGACGACGTCACGGTCACCGGCTTCGAGGCGGGCCAGAAGGTCAAGGTCGCGGGGATCTCGATCGGCAAGGGCTTCCAGGGCGGGATCAAGCGCCACAACTTCAGTCGCGGCCCGGTCAGCCACGGTTCGCACAACGTCCGCGCCCCCGGCTCGATCGGCGCCAGCGCCTTCCCCGCCCGCGTCTTCAAAGGGATGCGGATGCCGGGTCAGATGGGCAACAAGCGCGTCACCCAGAAGGGCCTGGAGATCGCCGACATCGACGCCGACCGCAACCTGCTTCTGATCAAGGGCTCGGTTCCCGGCTCGCGCAACTCGATCGTCGAGGTGAGGACCGATGTCTAAAGTCACCGTCCTCGGCAAGTCGACCAAAGCCGACCTGCCCAAAGAGCTCTTCGCCGAGCCCTTCCACCAGTCGCTCGTCCACGAGGCTGCCCGCGCGGACCTTGCCTCGCGCCGTCGCGGCACCGCCTCCACCCTGACCCGAGGCGAGGTCTCCTTCACCACCGCCAAGGCCTGGCGCCAGAAGGGCACCGGCCGCGCTCGCGTCGGTGCGCTCGGCGTCTCCAGCCGCTTCGGCGGCGGCGTCACCTTCGGCCCGAAGCCGCGCCACTACACGGTCAAGGTCAACCGCAAAGCCCGCCGCAGGGCGATGCGCTCGGCGCTCTCGGTTCACGCCGAGCGGGATTCCGTCGCCGTCCTCGACGCATCCGCCTTCGAGGCTCCGTCGACGAAGCAGGCCGCGGCCGCTCTGGCCAAATGGGGCGCGAAGAGCCCGGTCCTGGTCGTGCTCACGGCCGAGGAGACCGGCGCGATGAAGAGCTTCCGCAACATCCCCCGCACTCATGTGCTCGAGGTGGGCGCCACCGGCGTTGCCGACGTGATCGGAGCCGCCGCGATGGTCGTCTCCGAAGCCGCCCTCGCCTCGCTCGAGGAGAGGTTGGGCTGATGGACGCGCGCAACATCCTCATCCGCCCGGTGATCTCGGAGAAGAGCTACGCGCTGATCGCCGAGGGCAAGTACACCTTCCGCGTCGACGATCGCGCCCACAAGACGCAGATCGCCCAGGCGGTGCACGAGGTCTTCGGCGTCAACGTCGCCCAAGTGCGGACGTCGAAGGTGCGCCCGAAGCCGAAGCGCCGCGGTCTCTCGCAGGGACGCACCAGATCTTGGAAGAAGGCGATCGTCCAGCTTGCCCCCGGCGAGCGGATCGAGTTGTTCGAAGGCGCGGAGACCGCGTAGGAAGCCACCCAGATGCCGAACCGCAAAACCAAACCGACCAGCCCCGGGCGCCGCTTCGCGACCTATCCGCTGCGCGAGCAGCTGACCGCCTCGGAGCCCGAGCGCAAGCTGACCGAGGGACTGCGCAAGTCCGGTGGCCGCAACGTCAACGGCCGCGTCACCGCCCGCCACCGCGGCGGCGGTGCCAAGCGGCGCTACCGCAAAATCGACTTCAAGCGCCTCAAGGACGGGGTGCCGGCGAAGGTCGCGACGATCGAGTACGACCCGAACCGCAGCTGCTATATCGCCCTCCTGCACTACGCCGACGGCCACAAGGAGTACATCCTCGCGCCGGCGCAGCTCTCGGTCGGCGACGAGGTCAAGTCCGGTCCCGAGGCCGACATCAAACCCGGCCACGCGATGGCCCTGGGCGAAATGCCGACCGGCACGATCGTCCACAACGTCGAGTTGATCTCCGGCCAGGGCGGCAAGCTCGGACGCGCCGCCGGGACCGCGATCCAGCTGGTTGCGAAGGAGGGGGAGATGGTGACCCTGCGGCTGCCCTCCTCGGAGATGCGGCTGGTCCGCGCCGAGTGTCGCGCGACCGTCGGCAACCTCTCCAACGCCGAGCATCAGAACCTCAAGGTCGGCAAGGCAGGTCGCAGCCGCCACAAGGGCAAGCGCCCGCAGAGCCGTGGTGTCGCGATGAACCCGGTCGACCATCCGCACGGCGGCGGCGAGGCCCACCACACCCCCGGCGGGCACCCGGTGACGCCGTGGGGCAAGCCGACGCTCGGCTACCGCACCCGCAAGAAGGGCAAGCAGTCCGACCGTTACATCGTGCGCGGCCGTCGCCGCGGCAAGAAGAAGGGTGGCCGCTGATGGGACGCTCGACGAAAAAGGGCCCGTGGGTCGAAGAGCGGCTGATGGGCCGGATCTCCGCGATGAACGACGCCGGCAAAAAACAGATGGTCAAAACCTGGTCGCGGACCTCGACGATCTTCCCGCAGATGGTCGGCCACACGATCGCCGTCCACGACGGCAAGAAACACGTCCCCGTCTTCATCTCGGAGTCGATGGTCGGCCACAAGCTCGGCGAGTTCGCTCCGACTCGCACTTTCCGCTCCCACACCGGCACCGGCAGGGGTGACTAGCGATGGCTGACGAGAAGAAAGCGACGAGGAAATCGCCGAAATCGTCGGCGGGAAAAGCCGCCAAAGCCGTGGCCAAAAAAGCGACCAAGAAAACTTCGAAAAGAACCGAGGCCAAGAGAACCGAGGCCGAAGCGGCAAGCAAAGCCAAAGCCGTGGAGAAGAAAGTCGCCCCGGAGTTGATCGCTGCGCCGGTCGTCCGCGCCAGCGCTCGCTACGTGCGGATCGCGCCGCGCAAGGCGCGCCTGATCGCCGACCAGGTCCGCGGCCTGCACATCGAAGAGGCTCGCGCCCTGCTGCAGTTCTCCCCCCGCGGCGCCGCCCAGGACATCCAGAAGCTGATCGACTCCGCCGCCGCCAATGCGGAAAACAACCACGACCTGATCGGCGACGAGATGAAGGTCTCCTCGATCACGGTCGACGAGGGCCCGACGCTGAAGCGGTACCGGCCCCGAGCGCAGGGCCGGGCGACCCCGATCCACAAGCGAACCAGCCACATCGCCGTGGCGCTAACCCCCGTAGAGGACTAGGCAATGGGACAGAAGATCCACCCCGAGGGTTTCCGCGTCGGCTACATCCACGACTGGAAGTCGACCTGGTTCGAGGAGAAGAACTTCGCTGACGTTCTCCAGGAAGACCTGCAGATCCGCGATCACATCGTCGCCAAGCTCTCGCATGCCGGACTTTCGAACATCACGATCGAGCGCCGCGGCGAGGTCGCCGTCGACATTCACACCGCCCGCCCCGGCATCGTCATCGGCAAGTCGGGCAGCGAAGTCGACGCGCTCCGCAAGGAGCTCCACAAGCTGACCGGCAGCCCGGTGAAAGTGAACATCCGCGAGGTCAAGCGTCCCGAGCTCGACGCCAAGCTGGTCGCGCAGTCGATCGCCGAGCAGCTGCAGAACCGAGTCGCCTTCCGGCGCGCGATGAAACGCGCTCTGACCTCGGCCATGCGCTCCGGCGCCAAGGGGGTCAAGGTCCAGGTCTCCGGTCGCCTCGGCGGGGCCGAGATGGCACGGACCGAAAGCTATTCCGACGGTCGTGTGCCGCTGCACACGCTGCGAGCGGACATCGACTACGGCTTCTTCGAGGCGAAAACGACCACCGGCCGGATCGGTGTCAAATGCTGGATCAACAAGGGCGAAGTGATGCCCGAGGGCTTCCGCTCTGACCTCGCTTCGACTGACGCTGAGCCGCAGGGCAACCAGCGCGGCGGCCGTGGGCCCGGCGGCGGACGTGGACCTGGAGGCGGCCGCGGTGGCGATCGTGGCGGGCCCCGCGGCGGAGGTGGTCGCTGATGCTGAGTCCAAAACGGGTCAAGCACCGCAAACAGATGCGCGGCCGGATGCGCGGCAATACCAAGGGCGGCAGCACCGTCGCCTTCGGCGAGTACGGGCTGAAGTCACTCGACCGCGGTTGGATCACCAACCGCCAGATCGAGGCTGCCCGCGTCGCGATGACCCGCAAGATCAAACGTGGCGGCAAGGTCTGGATCAACGTCTTCCCGGACAAGCCCTACACGAAGAAGCCGGCCGAGACGCGGATGGGCTCCGGCAAGGGCAACCCCGAGGGCTGGGTCGCGGTGATCAAGCCCGGCAAGGTGATGTTCGAGCTTGCCGGGGTGCCCGAGGATCTCGCCCGCGACGCGCTGCGACTGGCAGGGCACAAGCTTCCGGTGAGGACCAAATTCGTCAAGCGCGAGGGGGTCGAGGACTGATGAAAGCGTCCGAGGCCCATAATCTGAAAGACGACGAGTTGGTGGCGGAGCTGATCGACGCCAAGCAGGAGGCGTTCAACCTGCGCTTCCGCCACGCCACTGGAGAGCTCGAGAACACCGCTCGGCTCGGGGCGGCCAAACGCGACGTCGCGCGGCTGCTGACCGTGGCGCGCGGACGAGGAATTGACGTTGAGAAAGAGACGAAGCGGATATGAGCGACGACGAGACCAAAAAAGACGAGACGACCGAGGACACCTCGGCACCGGACGCGGACGCCAGGTCCGCGGGCTCTGTCGTGGAGTCAGACTCCTCGTCCTCGCAAGCCGCGGGCGAGGAGCCCGACTCCACGCCACCCGAGGATGAGGCACCGGAGGCAGAGGCTCCGGCCGCTGAGGAATCTCCAGCTGAGGAGGCCCCAGCCGCCGAGACTGAGCCTGACGACGTTCCTGCAGCTGAGCAGGAGGCGACTCCGGCCCCCCCGCCCGCACCTGCCGCGGAGCCGAATCCGGAGGACGATCTTCCTTGGAAGGAGCGGCGGCGGTTGCAGCGCTCGCGGCGCCCGAACGAGCCGAAGCCGACCCTGAGCCCGGAGGACCGCGCCGCGCAGCGGCGCGAGACCCGTAAGTCCAAGGCCGCCGAGCGGCGCAAGGAGCGGGCCGGGGAGAAGGCCAAGAGGGGGGGCGCGGCCGGAACCGGTACCCCGCCGGCTGAGCACGAGGCCAACGCTGCCAAGGTCCGCCAGGGAATCGTCGTCTCCAACAAGGGCGACAAGTCGATCACGGTCCGCATCGATATCGCTCGCCGTCACCCGACCTACGAGAAGATCGTCCGCCGTTCGCGCACGCTGCACGCGCACGACGAGCGCAACGAGGCCGGCGAGGGCGACGTCGTGCGCGTGATCGAGACCCGCCCCCTTTCCAAGACCAAGCGCTGGCGCCTGGTCGACGTGGTAGAGAAGGCGAGGTAGCGGCCGATGATCCAGCAAGAGTCGAGGCTGAAGGTCGCCGACAATTCCGGCGCTCGCGAGATCCTCTGCATCAGAGTCAAGGGCGGCTCGCACCGCCGCTACGCCAGCGTCGGCGACGTCATCACCGCGACGGTCAAATCGGCGAGCCCGCAGGGCGGCGTCCGCAAGGGCGAGGTCGTGCAGGCCGTCGTCGTCCGCACGCGTAAGCCGCTCGGGCGGCCCGACGGCACCTACATCTCCTTCGACGAGAATGCGGCGGTCCTCATCGACCCCGCCAACAACAACCCTCGCGGGACCCGCATCTTCGGCCCCGTGGCGCGCGAACTTCGCGATCGCAACTTCATGAAAATCATCTCGCTCGCGCCCGAGGTCCTCTGATGGCGAAGTCGATGCGCATCAGGACTGACGACCAGGTGGTCGTGATCAGCGGCAAGGACGCCGGCAAGACCGGCCGCGTGGTGCGGACCGATCCCCAACGCCGTCGGGTCTACGTCGAGGGCCTGAACATGATCAAGCGCCACGAACGCCCGCGCTCCTCCGGCGACATGACGAAGAGCCAGGCCGGCGGCATCGTCGAAAAGGAGGGCCCGATCCACGCCTCCAACGTGATGCTGCTCGACCCCAAAGGGAACAAAGGCACCCGGGTCGGCGTGCGCCGCGACGACGGCGGCAAGCGAGTGCGCTACGCGAAGAGCAGCGGGGCGGCGATCGACTGATGGAGGCGACCGTGACCCCGACCTCACAGGCGGCCCCGCCGGCGCGCCTGCGCGAGCGCTACGAGCAGGAGATCCTGCCGGCGCTGACCAAGAAATTCGGCTACTCGACGCCGATGGAGGCACCGCGCCTGCTCAAGATCACGCTCAACATGGGCCTCGGCACCGAGAAACAGGACAAGAAATCTTTCGAATCCGCCCAGAACCAGTTGGCGCTGATCGCCGGCCAGCACCCGAACGTCCGCCGCGCGCGCAAGTCGATCGCATCCTTCAAGCTGCGCGAGGGAATGCCCGTCGGCGTCTCGGTGACGCTGCGCCGGGCCCGGATGTGGGAGTTCCTCGACCGGTTGACCTCGATCGCGGTGCCGCGGATCCGCGACTTCCGCGGCCTCAACCCGCGCTCGTTCGACGGTCGCGGCAACTACTCGATGGGCGTAAAAGAGCAGCTGATCTTCCCCGAAATCGACTACGACTCGGTCGATGTCGTGCGCGGCCTCGACGTTACGATCACGACCTCGGCGAAAACCGATGTCGAGGCGTTCGAGTTGCTGCTCGCGCTGGGAATGCCGTTCGCCCAGGAGGGGCGTCCGGGCCAGGTCGCTCGAGCCGAAGCGGAGGCCGAAGCCGAGGAGGAGCAGCGCAAAGAGGAGGCGCGCCTCAAGGCCGAGGCTGAGCAGGCCGCGCTGGAGCAGCTCAAGGAGGAGAACCCGGAGGCCTACGCCAAGCCCGGGGTCGAGGAGGGCGAGGGCGAGGACGCCGCCGAGGGCGGAAATGACGAGGCCGACGGATCGGCCGACGAGGAGAGTTCAAAGGATGGCTAAGACTTCCCTGAAGGTCCGACAGGGCCGCAAACCAAAGTTCAAGTCCCGCGGCTACAACCGTTGTCGTCGCTGCGGACGCCCGCGTGCCTACTACCGCAAGTTCGGCCTCTGCCGGATCTGCCTGCGCGAGGCCGCGCACGAGGGATACATCCCCGGAATGACCAAGTCGAGCTGGTAGGACCATGCAGACCGACCCCATAGCCGATTACCTGACCCGGATCCGCAACGCGATACGCGCCGGGCACGACGAGGTGGAGATTCCCCTCTCGGGCCTGAAGCTGGAGATGTCGCGGATCCTCAAGGAGCAGGGTTACATCACTGACTTCCATCGCAAACCCGCCACGATCGGCGAGGCGATCAACGTGCGCCTCAAGTACACCGAGGACCGCCGTCCCGTCATCATCGGGATCGAAAGGGTCTCCCGCCCCGGCCGGCGGCGCTACGTGGATCACAAAAACGTGCCCCGCGTCCAGGGCGGCACCGGAACCGCAATCGTCAGCACCTCTGTCGGCGTCATGACCGGCCACGAAGCCCGCGCCAAGGGCGTCGGTGGCGAGGTCGTCGCGTACGTCTGGTGATCACATGAGTCGAATCGGCAGAAGACCCGTCCCAGTTCCCGAGGCCGTCACGGTCGAGATCGCCCCTGGCAACGTCGCCGTCAAGGGCCCCAAGGGCGAGTTGACGCAGACGGTGTCCCAAGAGATGTCGGTTGAGCAGGGCGAGGGAGTGGTGACGGTCGCCCGTCCCACTGATCGCGGCGATCACCGTGCCCTGCACGGCCTCACCCGCAGCCTGATCGCGAACATGGTCGAGGGCGTCACCGACGGCTTCGAGAAGCGGCTCGAGATCCAGGGCGTCGGTTACCGCGCCGCGCTCAAAGGCAAGAACCTGGAGCTGGCGCTCGGCTACTCGCACCCGGTTTCGATCGAGGCGCCCGACGGGATCGAGTTCGAGGTCCCGCAGCCGACCGAGATCATCGTCCGCGGCATCGACAAGCAGCTGGTCGGGCAGGTTGCCGCGGACATCCGCAAGCGCCGCA
The DNA here is from genome assembly GCA_036262475.1 of Solirubrobacterales bacterium. Taxonomy (GTDB): domain Bacteria; phylum Actinomycetota; class Thermoleophilia; order Solirubrobacterales; family 70-9; genus VAYN01. Next base: position 5,845 of record DATAIY010000073.1, on the reverse strand, counting down.
AGCCCGAGCCGTACAAGGGCAAGGGCATCCGCTACAAAGGCGAGCAGGTTCTTCGCAAGGTGGGTAAGCGCGCATGACGGTCGTCACCAAGGGCCAGCAGCGCCTGCGCCGCCGCCGCCGGGTTCGCGCCCGCATCAGCGGCACGGCGGAGCGTCCGCGCCTTTCCGTCTTCCGCTCCAACCGCGGGATCTTCGCCCAGCTTATCGACGACACCAAAGGCCACACCCTGGCCGCGGTCGACTGGATCGAGCCGGACCTGCGCAAGATCACGGCGAGCGACCAGGCGAAGAAGGCCGGCGAACTGCTGGCCGAGCGCGCCAAGGCCGCGGGGGTCGAGACCTGCGTCTTCGACCGCGGCGGCTACCAATACCACGGCCGCGTCAAGGCCCTGGCCGAAGGAGCGCGAGAGGGAGGGTTGGCCTTCTAGTTCCGCTACGGTGGGCCGCTTGAGATGAAGGGAATGGATACGAAAAACGTCGAGACGGTCAGCCCGCGCGGGCTTGACCTCCAAGAGCGCGTGATCGAGATCAACCGCGTCGCCAAGGTAGTCAAGGGCGGCCGGCGCTTCTCGTTCACGGCGCTGGTCGCCGTCGGCGACGAGGAGGGCGTGGTCGGAATCGGTTACGGCAAGGCCCGCGAGGTCCCGCTGGCGATCCAGAAGGGCGTCGAAGACGCCCGCAAGAACTTGATTCGCGTGCCCAAATACGGGCAGACGATCACCCACCGGATCATCGGTCGCTTCGGCGCCGGGCACGTCGTCCTGCGCCCGGCCAGCCCCGGTACCGGCGTCATCGCCGGCGGCGGCGTGCGCGCGGTGCTGGAGCTTGGTGGCGTTCGTGACGTCCTGACCAAGAGCATCGGCACGCAGAACCCGATCAACCTCGTCAAGGCGACGATGGACGGGCTGATCCGACTCCGCAGGCCGGAGGAGGTTGCTGAGCTTCGGGGACTGACGGTGAGGCAGGTTCTGGGGTTGGACATGAACGGAACCACTTCGACTAACGGAGAGCATCTGGCCGCGGGTCCCGCCGTGGAGTCGGAGGAGCCTGCGGGCGGGCGCGAGGCGTCCGTTCTCGGCCCCTCCAACCCCACGCCACCCGCGGAGGATGCCGCTCCATCAGACCAGGCTCCGGCCGCTGAGGCAGCTCCAGAGGCTGAGACGCCGGCCGCCGAGGCTGATGCACCGGTAGCTGCCGAGGCGCCTGCCGCCGAGGAGGCACCCGCCGCTGAGATTGCTCAAGAGGAGACTGCACCGTCGGCCGCGGAGGCACCCGCCGAGGAGACTCCGGCGGCTGAGGAGGCTTCGTCGTGAGCGGGGTCAAGATCGAGCAGGTTCGGTCAGCCAACGGGACCGATCCGAAGCAGAAAGCCACCCTGGCCGCGTTGGGCCTAGGGCGGATAGGAAAGGCCGTCGAGCGCAAGGACTCGCCGCAGCTGCAGGGTCAACTTCGCGTCGTCTCGCATCTGGTCGAGGTGAAGTCCTGATGGCCGAGGCCCCGCGTTCAGAGGAGATCGGTCTCCACAACCTGAAGCCGAAGCCCGGCTCGCGCCGGCCGCGCAAGCGGATCGGCCGCGGCGAGGGAAGCGGCCTCGGCAAGACCTCGGGCCGCGGCCACAAAGGCGCCGGTTCGCGCGCGGGCGCGAAGCTCAAGGCCGGCTATGAGGGCGGCCAGAACCCGATCCACATGCGGATGCGAAAGCTGCGCGGCCCGCACATGAAGAAGTCGATGCCGTTCGAGAACTTCCGCACCAAGACCCAGCCGATCAACCTCTCCGACCTCGAGGAGCGGTTCGACGCCGGCGCCGAAGTCACCCCGGCTTCGCTGAAGGAGAAGGGCCTGGCCAAGCGCTCCGACCCGGTCAAGATCCTCGCCCGCGGCGAGATCAAGAAGAAGCTGGACGTCCACGCGCACGCTTTCAGCGCCGCCGCCAAGGAGAAGATCGAGGCGGCTGGCGGTTCCTGTCACACTCTGGAGCCGTAATGCTCAGGACTATTGCGAACGCTTTCAGCGTCGCCGACATTCGCAAGAAACTCGCCTTTACGGCGGCGATGCTGGCGCTGTACCGACTCGGCGCCTACATTCCGGCGCCGGGCGTCGACGTGCAGGCGGTCAAGGAAATCCAGAGCAACTTCGGTGGCTCCAACATCCTCGGCTTCCTCAACCTCTTCTCGGGCGGCAGCCTCTCGCGATTGAGCCTCTTCGCGCTGGGGATCATGCCCTACATCACGGCCTCGATCATCCTGCAGCTGCTGACCGTCGTCGTCCCCTCGCTCGAGCGACTGCAGAAAGAGGGAGAGGTCGGCCAGCAGAAGATCACCCAGTACACGCGCTACCTGACCGTCGGCCTCGCCTTCGGCCAGTCGCTCGGCTACGTCTTCCTCTTCCGCTCCTTCGGCAACGAAGCCGGCACCAGCGTCGTCGGCAACCTCACCTTCGGCAAGCTCTTCCTGATCGTGATCTGCCTGACCGCCGGCTGCACCCTCCTGATGTGGCTGGGAGAGCTGATCACCCAGCGCGGGATCGGCAACGGCATCTCGCTGATGATCTTTGCCTCGATCGCGTCCTCGATCCCGAACGGGATCACCAAGTGGTGGGAAAGCCCGGATCAGGTCTTCGTCGTGATGATGCCGTTCATCGCCCTGGCGGTGATCGTCGCGATCGTCTTCGTCCAGGAGGGTCAGCGGCGGATCCCGGTCCAGTACGCGAAACGGGTGGTCGGTCGCAAAATGACCTCGGGCGGCTCCACCTATCTGCCGCTGCGGGTCAACATGGCCGGCGTCATCCCGGTCATCTTCGCGGCCTCGATCATGGCCTTCCCGCCGACCATCGGCCAGCTTCTCAACACCCCGGCCGCGCTCGACTTTGCCGCCTTCTTCAGTCCCAACAGCTGGCCCTACGTCGTGGGCGAGGTCTTCTTCATCATCATCTTCACCTACTTCTACACCGCGGTCACCTTCAACCCGGTCGACCAGGCCGACAACTTGAAGAAATACGGCGGCTTCATTCCCGGCGTCCGGCCCGGCCGGCCGACGGCGGAGTACCTCGACCGCATCCTCTCCCGCCTGACCTTCCCAGGTGCGCTGTACCTGGGCGCGGTCGCGGCGTTGCCGACGATCCTGATCAGCCAGACGTCGGCCAATTTCTACTTCGGCGGCACCTCGATCTTGATCATCATCGGCGTCGCGCTGGACACGGTCAAGCAATTGGAGGCGCAGCTGATGATGAGGAACTACGAGGGCTTCCTCAAATAGGCTCTAGGCCATGCCAGAGCTAAATCTAGTGCTCCTCGGCCCACCCGGGTCCGGGAAGGGCACCCAGGGGGAGCGGCTGCAGGAAGACCTGCGCCTCCCCTACTACGCGACCGGAGACATCCTTCGGGCCGCCGTCCGCGACGAGACCGAGCTGGGCCGCACCGCGAAGGAGTACATGGACCGCGGCGACCTCGTCCCCGACGAGGTGATCGTCGGGGTCATCGCCGAACGGATCGACTCCGCCGAGGCGCTCGACGGCTTCCTCCTCGACGGCTTCCCCCGCACGACACCGCAGGCCGAGGCGCTCGACGCCAAGCTCGGGGAGCTCGGTCGCACGGTGACGGCAGTCCTGCTGATCGATGTCGGCGACGACGAGGTGGTCCGCCGACTCGGTGGCCGCCGCACCTGCGCCGCCAACGGCCACGTCTTCCACGTCGACTTCGACCCGCCCAAGCAGGAGGGGATCTGCGACATCGACGGCTCGGAGCTGATCGTCCGCGATGACGACGAGCCCGAGGTGATCCGCAAGCGGCTCGACACCTACCACGCCAAGACCGAGCCGCTCATCGACCACTACGACCACCGCAGCGTGCTGCGGCGGATCGCGGGCGATTCGGCTCCCGACGAGGTGGCCGAGGAGATCCGCAGGACCCTGGCGACTATGCGCTTGGAGCAGGACGAGGCCGTCTAGCGTGTACCGGATGATCATCCGCAAGACCCCCGAGCAGATCGACCAGATGGCGGCCGCGGGGGACATCCTGGTCCGCTGCATGAAGATGCTCGGCTCGAAGGCCCGGGCCGGGATCACCACCGAGGAACTCGACGCGGCGGCGGAGAAATTCATTCGCTCCCAGGACGCCCTTCCCGCTTTCAAGGGCTACCGTGGCTTTCCGGGCTCGATCTGCGCATCGCCCAACTCGATGGTGGTGCATGGCATCCCCGGCGCCTACGAGTGCAAACGCGGCGACATCCTCTCGATCGACATCGGCGTGGTCAAGGACGGCTGGGTCGCCGATGCCGCGGTGACCTTCCCGATCGGCCCGATAACCCCCGAGGCGCGCCGGCTGCTCGACGTGACCAGGGCCTCGCTCTTCGCCGGTATCGAGCAGATGCACCCCGGCAACCATCTCGGGGACGTCTCGGCGGCGATCCAGCGCTCGGTGGAGAGCGAGGACCTCTCGATCATCCGCACCCTGGTCGGCCATGGCGTCGGCCGGGACATGCACGAGGAGCCCCAGGTCCCCAACTTCGGCGAGCCCGGCAAGGGGCCGGAGCTGGAGGAGGGGATGGTGCTGGCGATCGAGCCGATGGTCAATGCCGGCGGGCCACTGGTGCGGATGGGTGACGACGGCTGGTCCGTCTACTCCGAAGACGGATCGCTGGCCGCGCACTTCGAGTTCACCGTCGCGGTCACCCCAGACGGGCCCCGCGTGCTGACTCCCTGGCACGAAGACTCCTAGGTTTCCGAGCTTCGAGGGCCTATGCTGCCCCTGCGGTTGGGCGCCGCATGGATCTCGGAAAGGGAGGACTGTTGGAACGTTCAATGCCGGTACGCGCCACTCTGCTGTTGGTTCTCGCGCTGCTCCTCGCTGCATTCTCGGCGGCCGGCGCCCAAGCCGCGACGCCCGCTCCCTACGGCACCAACGACGCCGGCGCTTTCCGCAACGTCCTGCCTCCGGGCGAGAACGGGCTCGACAACGTCCAGCAGCTGTTCTCCTTCCGCGGCCAGGGCCTGCTGCCGCCGCACTTCGCCGACCAGCAGCCGCTCTACGAAAACCTCGTATACGGCGCGCCGACGCTGACCGAAGCGCAGATTCCCAACTTCTACAAGGACGCGACCTTCGGCGTCCCGGCCGGGCAGGTGGAATCGACGATCGAACCGAAACCGGGCGTGACGATCCAGCGCGACTCCGCCTACGGCGTGCCGCACATCTACGGCGACACCCGCGCCGACACGATGTTCGGCGCCGGCTACGCGGGCGCCGCCGACCGCCTCTTCCTGATGGACGTGCTGCGCCACACCGGCCGCGCCGAACTCGCCTCCTTCCTTGGTGGCGGTAACGCCGAAACCGACGCCGGCCAGTGGGGCTTCGCGCCCTACACCGAAGCCGACCTCGAAAAACAGCTGACGCAGGCGCCGCAGCTTTACGGGAAAGCCGGCCAGCAGGCGGTCGATGACGTCCAGAGCTACGTCGAAGGCATCAACGCCTACATCGCCGCGGCCAACCTCAATCCGTTGCTGAAGCCGGCCGAGTACACGCTCCTGAGCAAGCCGATGGAACCGTGGAAACCGACCGACGTGATCGCGATCGCCTCGCTGATCGGCGGCATCTTCGGTCGCGGCGGCGGCAACGAGCTCAACTCGGCCCTGACCATGCAGGCGTTCGTCGACCGCATGGGTCAGAAGGCCGGGCGCAAGTCGTGGCTCGGGTTCCGCTCCAAGAACGATCCCGAAGCGCCGACCACGGTCTCCCGCCCCTTCCCCTACGAGACGCGCAGCGCCTTCGCCAAGAAAGGGCTGGCGCTTCCCGACCCCAACAGCGTCAAGGAAACGACGACCGCCACCGCGTCGTCGTTTCCTTGACGCTGTTG
>DATAIY010000072.1:0-5324 GCA_036262475.1 Solirubrobacterales bacterium | reverse complement strand
GATCAGGGTCGGGCCGTCGCCGGCGCGGGCGCGGGCGACGGCCTCGACCGTCGCTGCGCGGACCGCGATCGCGTCCTGGCCGTCGACGACGACGCCGGGCACGCCGTAGGCGGAGGCGCGGTCGGCGATGTCCTCGGTCGGGCTCTGCTCGCTGATCGGCACCGAGACGGCCCAGCCGTTGTTCTCGCAGATCCAGACCACCGGCAACTTCCAGACCGAGGCCTGCAGCGCCGCCTCGTGGAAGGTGCCGCGGGCGGAGGCGCCATCGCCGAAGAAGATCGCCACGACCTTGTCGGTGCCGAGCATCTGGGCGGAGATCGCGGCGCCGGCGCCGAGCACGAAGTTCGAGCCGAGCGTGCCGCCCTGGCCGAGCACACCGAGCTCGGGATCGACGAAGTGGACCGTGCCGCCGCCCTTGCCGCCGACGCTGCCGCCGGTGCGGCCGAAGAGGTCGCCGAGCAGGGTCGCCGGAGCCATCCCCTTGGCCAGCGCGTAGCCGAGGCCGCGGTGGGCGTAGAAGAGGTAGTCGTCGCGGCGCAGGGCCGAGACCGCGCCCGCCTGGATCGCCTCCTGGCCGAGGCCGGGGTGCCAGAAACCGCCGAAACCGTGCTCCTTTATATAGCCGTTGAGCAGCAGCTCGAGGGCGCGGATGCGCGAGACGTTCCGGTACAGCTCGAGGACCTCCGCCTCGCTGGCTCCCGTGTCCGACTTCGACCCCCGTGTGGTCCCGGTGCTCACGTCATCCACCCTCCTAACTGCAACTGACCGTCCGTACGGTTAGTGTATAGCCATCGCTGACGGGGAGGTCGGACAGAGCACGCAATCCCAACGCCGGCCCCGCCGGGTGGCGCTGGTGACCGGTGCCTCCAGCGGAATCGGCCTGGCGATCGCCGCGATGCTGGCCGAAGAGGGCCACGACCTGACGATCACCTCCCGCACCCCGGCGAAGATCGAGCGCGCGGCCGCCCAGCTGGCCGAGCACGGGACCGAGATCAACCAGCTCGCCGCCGATCTCGCCGATCCGGATGAGATTGGCCGCGTCGTCGTCGCCCACCGCGAGCGCTTCGACCGCCTCGATGTTCTCGTCAACAACGCCGGCCTCGGCATCCGCGGCCCGATCGGCGAGTTCTCGACCAAGCACATGGACCTGCAGCTGGCGCTGAACCTGCGCTCGGTGATGCTCTTCTACCGCGAGGCCCTGGACCTGCTGCGCGTCGCCGGCGCCGAGCACCGGGGCGCCCTCGTGGTCAACATGTCCTCGGTCGCCGGCAAGCAGGGCGAAGCGGACCTCAGCGTCTACTCGGCGACCAAGCACGGTGTCGTCGGCTTCACCCAGGCGATGCAGCGAGAGCTCGCCGGGGCGGGGATCAAGTCCTGCGTGGTCTGTCCCGGCTTCGTCGACACGCCGCTCGCCGACTACATGAAGGAGCGACTGCCAGCCGAGGAGATGATCCGGGCCGAGGACGTGGCCGAATCGGTGCGCTGGCTGCTCCACCTCTCACCCCACTGCGTCGTCCCCGAGATCGTCTTGATGAAGCCGGACGCCGAAGGAGTGCTGGCGATCTAGCCATGGGGATCGAGGAGAAGACCTCTTCCTCGCTCGTCGAGCTCTCGATCGAGAGCCACGTCGCGGTGATCACGCTCGCCAACTCCGAGCGCCGCAACGTCCTCGACATCCCCCTCGCGACCGCCCTGCGCGAGACCGCCGAACGGCTCGACCGCGAGGCGAACGTCCGCTGCGTCGTCCTCACCGGATCCGACACCGTCTTCGCCGCCGGCGCCGACATCAACGAGATCGAGGCCGCCAGCGCCGAGGAGAACCTCAGCTACAACCGCCAGCTCCGCGCCGCGGTCAACTCGGTCGCCGCGCTCGCGGTACCTTCGATCGCGGCGGTCAACGGCCACGCGATCGGCGGCGGCCTCGAGCTGGCGCTCGCCTGCACCCTGCGGATCGCCGCCTCCAAGGCGAAGCTCGGGATGCCCGAGGCCCGGCTCGGGATCATCCCCGCGACCGGTGGGCTGGCCCGGCTGCCGCAGCTGATCCAGCGCTCGGCCGCGGCCCGGCTGCTGCTGACCGGCGATCTCCTCAGCGGTGAGGAAGCCGAGGGCCTGGGGATCGTCGACTTCTCCGTCCCCGCCGAGGAGGTGCTCGACGAAGCGCTGGCGCTGGCCACCCGGATCGCGACCGCGGCGCCGCTGGCGACCCGCGCGATCGTCGACGCGCTGCGCCGCGACGAGCACCTCTCGATCGCCGACGCCAACGTCCGCACCGAAGACCGCCTGGCCACCCTGCTCGCCTCCGAGGACCGGCGCGAGGGTGCGCGGGCCTTCCTCGAGCGCCGGGACCCCGAGTTCACCGGGGGCTGAGCCGTGCCCCTGCCGCGCTCAGCCGACCTCGGCCTCACCGACGAGCAGCGCCTGCTACGGCGGACCGTGCGCGATTTCGCCCAGGAGAAGGTCGCCCCCCGCGCGCACAAGATCGACGCCGAGCAGACCTTCCCGACCGAGAGCTGGGCCGAAGCGGCGGAGCTCGGCCTGCTCGGCGCCTCGGTCCCGAGCGAGCTCGGCGGCGCCGGTCTCGGTCTGATCGAGCTCTGCCTGATCGGCGAAGAGCTCGCCGCCGTCTGCCTCTCGACCGCGGCCACCGTGCTGCACCAAGCCGACATGGTGGTCGGGCGGATCGCCCGCCACGGCAGCGAGGAGCAGAAGGAGCGCTGGCTTCCCGGCCTGATCGATGGCTCGCTGATCGGCTGCCTGGCGATGACCGAGCCCGAGGCCGGCTCCGACGTGATGAGCATGCGCACCCGGGCCGAGCGGGTCGACGGCGGCTGGCGGCTGAACGGGACCAAGACCTTCATCACCAACGGCCCCGTCGCCGACCTGGCGCTGGTCTACGCGCGGACGCCGGCGAACGAGCGCAGCCTCGGGATGTTCGCGATCCCGACCGATTCGCCGGGCTTCCAGCGCGGGCGCAAGTTCTCGAAGATGGGCTGGCGCGGCTCGCCCACCGGCGAGCTGCTGCTCGACGACTGCCTCGTCGGCTCCGAGGCGCTGATCGGCGCCGCCGACGGTGGCCGGGCGATCCTGCTCGAGGGGCTCGACAGCGAGCGGGTGCTGATGGCGGCCGAGTCGGTCGGGCTCGCCCAGGGCGCGCTCGAAGCGGCGCTCACCTACGCCGGCGAGCGGCGCCAGTTCGGCAAGCCAATCGGCGAGTTCCAGCTGATCGGCGCCAAGCTCGCCGACATGTTCTCCGAGACCGAGGCCTGCCGGGCGCTGACCCGGACGATCGCCGCCCGGATCGACGCCGACGAGACCGACCTGCGGGCCCTCGCCTCGGCCTGCAAGCTGCTCGGCGGCGACGTCGCGATGCGGGTCACGACCGAGGCGGTCCAGGTGCTCGGCGGCTACGGCTACATCGACGAGTTCCCGGTCGAGCGCTACATGCGCGACGCCAAGCTGATGCAGATCGGCGGCGGCACGGCCGAGATCCAGCGCTTCATCATCGCCAGAGAGCTGCTGGCGTGAGGCCGGTGACTGCACCGGCGGATAGCCTCGCGCGTTGACGATGGCGACGATGCGCAAAAGCAGACGCGGGGAGATCCTCCAGTGCTTCACCGAGATGGTCGCCGAGCGCGGCTACGACGAGGTCAGCGTCCGCGACGTCGCCGAAGCGCTGGGGATCAGCAAGGGAACCATCCTCCACCACTTCCGCAGCAAGGAAAGCCTGCTGGAGGAGCTCCACGGCGACTACATGCGCCGCCGCCTGGCCGAGGCGCACGACTTCCTCGCCAGCTTCGAGGACCCGGTCGATCAGCTGCAGCTGATCGTCTACCAGCTGATGCTCTCCCAGCGCGACGACCGCGCCGCCACCGTCGCCTTCGCCCGTGAGATCGTCCGCTTCGCTGCCGAGGACGTGATGGCCGACGTGCGGGCGATGCGGACCCAGTACTCGGCCCTGGTCACCGACATCATCCGCCGCGGGACCGAGCAGGGCTCCTTCGCCGACGTCGACCCCTCGCTGACGGCGCTGCAGCTGTTCGGCATGTGCAACTGGTCGTGGACCTGGTTCGAGCCGGCGGGCAGCTGGTCGGCGGGGCAGATCGCCGACGAGTTCTGCCGCACGCTGATCGACGGGCTCTCGCGCCAGGCGCCGCCGACCGAGCTCAAGGGCGAGGTGCTGGCGCAGACGGTGGTCGACGCGATGAAGGCCCACCGCGCCGAGGAGCTCGGCGCCGCCGCGAGCGGTTAGCCCGGCGCCGAGCCCGGCTGGGCCAGGCGGGCAGACTCGGTGTCGTGCGCGCTCCAGTCGTCGTTGCGGCCGTGGTGGTAGGGAGCGAAGACGTCGGCCGGCGTCCTCGCGACCACCTCGCAGGAGGCGACCAGGTCGGCCTCCAGGTAAGAGGCGCGAGTCAGGGAGCGGACCGGGATCTGGTCGAGCGGATCCTGAACCGTGCCGTACAGGACCATGCCGGCGCTGCCGGTGAGCGAGACGCTGGCCCTCACCTCGGTCCGCATCCGGGTCAGAATCGCGTCCTCCTCGAGCCCCCTGCCGTTCGCGGCGGGGCGTGACTTGAAGTTGAAGCTGTAGCCCGCGCCCTCGAAGGGGCCACGGTCGCGATCCATCTCCCCCTCGAGCTCGACGAGCTTGACGCCGTCGCGCCCGATCCAGGCGCGGAAGCGATCGCCCCGGCGCAGCAGGGCGCTGGCACCGAACTTCTTTGGCTCGCCGAAGAGGTCGCGACCGTAGATCGTCGGCACGTCTCCGTCCATGAACTGGGCCAGCTGGTACTCGCCGACGACGTCCTCGTAGCGGGCGGTGACGTAGATCGTGCCGCCGGCGAAGTCCCCGACGCAGTTCGATTCCCAGCGCCCGACCATCGCCCTCATTCTCGGCTCGGCGATCGCTTCCAGCGGCGGCGGCAAGACTTCCTCGACGAAACCGGGATCGGTGAGGAACTCGACCGAGAGCAGCTGCGCGCCGCCGAACCTCGGCTCGGCGAGCGAGCGCTCGATGCGGGCGATCTCCTCTGGCGTCTTGACGAAGCCCATCTCTTTCCTCCGGTGGGCGATCCGCGCTCCGATCAAGCCGCCACCTTATTCTTTGACCGAACGGACGGTCGGGCTGATAGCGTCCGCCCCATGGAGCTACGGGGCTCTCACGCCGTCGTCACCGGTGGCGCCAGCGGCATCGGCGCCGCGCTGGTCCGCCGCCTCGCCCAGGCGGGAACCGCCAAGATCGTCGTCGCCGACCTCGACGGCGACGCTGCCGCGGCCATGGCCGCCGAGGTCGGCGGGCTCGGGCTGACGGTCGACGTCGGCCGCGA
>DATAIY010000071.1:0-4438 GCA_036262475.1 Solirubrobacterales bacterium | reverse complement strand
GGTCCGAGGCCTACACCTCCGCGACGGGGCCGGAGTAGACCTCGAAGAAGCGGGCCAGCATGTCTGCGGGGACGGCGAGGTTCGCGTCGTGGTCGGTGCGCAGGCACACCAGGCTCGGGCCGTTGTGGTCCTGGGCTCGGCGCAGCGCTGGCTCGAGGTCCTCGATGCGCTCGACGTACTCGCTCTGGCAGCCGAGACCCTGGGCGATGATGTCCCAGCGGATCTCGCCCTGCCTGGTGCCGAACGTCTGGCCGTAGAGCTCGAGCTCGTTAGGCTCCTCCATGGTCCACGAGCCCTCGGCGAAGACGATCGTCGTGATCGCGAGGCTCTCCCTGACGGCGGACTGCATCTCCATGATGTTGAAGCCCGCGGCGCCATCGCCGGTGACGCACACCACCTCGCGGTCGGGCGCTCCGAGCTTCGCCCCGATGGCCGAGGGAATACCCGTGCCGAGCATCCCCAACTCGAGGATCGAGTGGTAGGAGCGTGGGCGGGTCGCGGGCAGGATGGAGTACGCCCAGAGTGCGGTGTTGCCGCCGTCGACGGTGTAGACCGCATCGGGCCCGAAGACCGCGCCGATCGTCCCGACGGCGTGCGCGGGGTGGATCCCCGGGCCCTCCCACTCGAGGATCGGCTTGGCCTGCACCGTGCGGACCTCCTCGTCGAGTTTGCGGTGGCGGGCCAGGTCATCCCCGCTGCGGGCGGGCAGGTCGATCGAGCGCAGTCGTGCGGCGATCCCTTGCAGCGCGTCGCGGGCGTCGGCGACGATGCCCAGGTGCAGCGGGCGGGTGACGCCGAAGTGACGCGGGTCGATGTCGATCTGGATCAGTCGCTGCCCGGCGGGATCACCCCAGTACGCGTCGTAGGGCACGTCGAGGTTGCCTACGCGCGAGCCGGCGACGAGCAGGACGTCAGCCTCGCGGCGCGCCTGGTCACCGGCGGGGCCGAAGCCGAAGACATAGTTGGGGTGGTCGGACGGCACGCTCGCGCGACCAGCCATCGTCGTCATCACCGGGCAGCCGAGCAGCTCCACGATCTCCAGCAGCGCGTCGTTCGCATCGGCGCGATCCACACCGGTGCCAGAGATCACGACCGGGTGCTGCGCGGAGGCGAGGAGTTCGGCGGCCTCGGCGAGCTGCGCATCGCAGGCCCGCGGGCCGCTGGCGCGATAGGCGCCCGGCGCGATCACCGACGCCGTTTCGTCGTCACCGGTGGCGTAGAGGATCGGTGCCGGCAGCTCGACGTGTACCGGTCCCGGTCGCCCGTTCCACATCTCGCGGAACGCCAGGCGCAGCACCTCGGGGATGCGGGTCCATTCGAACACAGGGCCACCCCACTTCACCGCCGGGCGGAAGAGGTCGAGCTGATCTTGGCCCTGGAAGGTTGACGGCGTCGAGGGGTAGACGATGCCGAGCCGGTGCTGGGAGGTGATCACGAGCACCGGCACGCCCTCGTGCAGCGCGGTGAGCACGCCCGGCAGCAGATTCGCCGAGCCTGGGCCCGGGTTGCCGAGCACTGCGGCGACCTTCCCGGTCGTCTTGTAAAGCCCTTCTGCCATGTGGACGCCGGCGGCCTCGTGGCGCACCGGGACGAGCCGGATTCCGTGGGCCCCGAGCTCCACCAATAGCGCGTCGACCTCCGGCGACGGCAGGCCGAACAGGAACTCAATGCCCTCCGCCTGCAACGCGCGGGCGAACAGCTCGCCTCCGGTGATCTCGGTCATGGGTGCCTCCTTATGGGGACGTGTTCGAGTGCAAGCGTCATCTGAGGCCCTCGAGCGCCCGCTCTATACGCCGCTGCAGCGCCGCGGCGATCAATCGCCCGGTGAACGGGATGCGCGAGCGGAAGCGCACCGCCCAGCGGACGCGTGAGCCATCCCCCTCGGGTAGCACGTGAACCTCGCCGTGGTGGCCTGCGAGCGGCGCCCCGCTGACGAGTTCGTAGGCGTAGTGGCTCGGCGGATCCCAGGCGACGATCTCCTCCGTGACCCAGCTGCCGAAGATCTTCAGTCGGCGTCGGGTGCCGACCTCCACCGGGCCGGGCTGATCAACCTGCACGGGCAGGCCGGACCACGATTGCATCCCGGCGATGTCCGCGATGCGCGCCCACACCGCATCTGGGGAAGCGTCGACGAGGACGTCTCCAACCGCATAGGGCATGCTCGGGGCGAAGCCGGTCAACGGGTCCGCCCAGGTCCGGGGGCGCAGCATCTCGATGTCGAATCCGTCCGGGTCGTCGACGTACATGACGCGGAAGATCCCCATATCGAGTGGCTTGCCGTGCGGGGTCCAGCCTTCTGCTTGCGCTCGAGCGAACCAGCGCTCGAAGTCGCCGGTGGCGCGGAAACCGACGGCGACGTTCATGTAGCCGAGGTCGCAGAAGCGGTACCCGTCCGGCCAGGGCCGACCGCGGGGGCGCTCGTACTGCACCACTTCGAGCGCGACGCCGCCGCCGCGCAGCACCGCCGCGTGCCGCTCGGCACCCTCAAGGCCCCAGAGGCGCTCGTGCTCGGGCTCGTGCAGGCGCGCGTCCTCGCGTATCAGCCCGAAGCCGCGCTCCGCGCGCCCACAGAACTGCTCGAGGTCGGGAACCGACACGGTGACGACGCGCACCGTCGCATCGAGGTCGGGGCGCTCGAGCGGTGGCGCCAATCCCGTGAGCGGGTCGCGCTCGTAGAGCTCGACGAGGTTTCCTTCCGGGTCGGGCACACAGACCCGGCGGTCGCCGGCAGGGCCGACCGGCTCCGTGTAGGGGAGCGAGCCGAGTTCCGCGAGACGCGCAAGCGCCGCGTCGAAGTCGCGCACGTGCACGCCGACCGTCGAATAGCCCCAGTCCGCGGGCGTCCAGTCCTTGCGCCGCGGCTTCGACCGCGGCTTCAGGTACTGGAAGACCTCCACCTGGAAGAACCCCTGACGGTCGAGCGCCCAGAACGCATGCAGCAGGGGGCTCGGGACCGCCTGGACGCGCTCGGTCAGCTTGCCGAAAAAGAAGCTCCGGCCGGCGGGCAGCATGCCGAGACCCTCCGTGTACCAACGCGCGGTGCGCAGGGCGTCGCGGGCGACGATGCAGACCTGGTTGAACGGGGTGGACGGCGTCAGGCTCATACCAGGCCACGCTCCCGGCGGCGGCGCTCGATCTGCCCGAGGCCCTTGCGCTTGAACGGCTCGTAGAGCCGAAGCAGGACCGACGGCGCGGCACTCGTGAGCTTCGAGAGCACGCCGCGGCTGAACGGCAGGTCGATCTCGAGGGGGCGGTCGCGCATCGCGCGGAAGATCGCCTCGCTCACCTCGTCGGTCGTTAGGGCCCGCGAGCCGGAGAAGATGAGCGCGACGGCCTCGGGGTCCTCATCCTCGATGTGCTGGTCGAACAGTGCGGTGTCGACGAGATCGGGGCAGATAACCGTGACGTACACGCCGTGTTGGCGCAGCTCGACGGCCGTCGCGATCGAGACGGCGCGCAGCCCGAACTTCGTCGCCGAGTAGATCGCCGTGCCCGGTGTCGGGGAGACGCCGGCGAGCGAGGCCATGTTGATGATGTGGCCCGATCCGCGGGCGACCATGTGCTCGGCGACGATCCGCATCCCGTAGAGCGAGCCCTTGAGGTTGATGTCCACGAGCAGGTCGATGTTCTCCAGTGGCTGGTCGATGAACATCGCGACGCGGTCGATCCCGGCGATGTTGCAGAGGTAGTCGATCTGCCCGAAGTGCTCGACCGTCTCGTTGACGAGCACCGCCCAGCCGTCGGCCGAGCGGATATCGAGCCCGTGCAGAAGGACGTGCTCGCTCGGCTGGTGCGCCTCGCTGAGTGCCGTCTTGTTGGCGTCGACCAGCACAAGTCGCATCTGCGGCCGGCGCCGACGCAGCTCGGTGGCGAAATGCCGTCCGACGCCGCTCGCCGCTCCGGTGATGATCGCCACCTGGTCGCTCACCTCTGAACCTCCTGGATGTCGAGGCAGCGCTCGGCGGCCGCGATGATGCGATCGACGTTCGGCAGCGCACGCTCCTCGCGATCCCGCGCGAACGGGATCGTGTCCTCGTCCACCACGACCACTTTGCGGACGCGCTCGGCGAGGTCGAGGATCGCGGCGCGGTCGAGCGGGGCCACGCTGCGCAGGTCGAGCACGGCGGCCTCGACGCCAGCTCCGGCGAGCCGCTCGGCCGCCTCGAGCGCGCGGTGAACGCCGACCCCGATGCTGATGAGCGCCACGTCCGCGCCGTCGCGCCGCAGCCCGGCCTGCCCGATCGGGGTAGGGGCGATTGGCTCCTTGACCTCACCGGATGCGCCATCTGGCGGGATGTCGAACTCGACGCCGGGTCGCTTGCTGCCGGCCAGGACGTCGAGCCAGACCTCGCCGAGCAGTTTGGGCTCGAGGTACTGCTGGATGATCTCCACGTTCTCCTGCGACGTCACCTGCGCAGTATGCGGCAGAGAGGCCGGG
>DATAIY010000070.1:0-1710 GCA_036262475.1 Solirubrobacterales bacterium | reverse complement strand
GGAAATCCGGGCCGAGCAGGAGTTCCCGGTTCCCGCGCTGCCCACCCCGAGCGACGTCCCAGGACTTCCGGTCCATGCTGTGGCCGCGAACCCGTCGGTCGACCTCTTCCTTCGCCGTGCCCAGGCGGTCAAGCCGACCTTCGTGCTGACTCAGACCAACGCGGAGGCGGTGGCAGCGATCTGCCGCTGTCTGGATGGCTTGCCGCTCGCCATCGAGCTTGCCGCAGCCCGGATCCGGGTCTTGCCTCCGCAGGCGATGCTCGAGCGGCTGGGCGACCGACTCAGCTTCCTCACGGGCGGCGCGAGCGACCTGCCGCAGCGCCAACGTGCGATGCGCGCAACCGTCGCCTGGAGCTACGACCTCCTCAGCGAGGCGCATCGAGAGGTGTTCACGCAGCTGGCCGTGTTCGACGGCAGCTTCGGCTTCGCGGCGCTCGAGGCGGTTCTCCCGACCGACTCGATGACGCTGCTCGACGGGATCGAGACCCTGCACCGCAGCAACCTGCTCCTGTTGGCGGACTCGGCCGACGACGAGGCCCGGTTCCGGATGTTCGGCACCGTCCGCGACTTCGGGCTGGAGGGCCTCGCGCGCCGCGACGACGCGGAGGAGCTCCGGGAACGGCAGGCCACCTACTACTTGGCGTTCGCCGAGGACGCGGCCGGCAGGTTCTACGGCCCGGAGTCAACACGCTGGCTCGATCGGCTGGAAGACGACCGCGCCAACCTGCGAGCCGCGTTGCGGTGGTTCCTCGACCGGCGTGACGTGGTCCAGGGTCTGCGGCTTTGTGCTGCGTTGTGGTGGTTCTGGTACGTCCGGGGTTACGCCACGGAGGGGCGTGCGGCGCTGACAGCCTTCCTCGATCTACCGATGCCGGCGTCCAGCCAGGCTGTCCGGCCTCGGGCGGAGGCGCTGCTGGGGGCGGGCCAGCTGGCCCAGACCCAAGGCGACTATGCAGCCGCTCGTCGCTCCTTGGCGGACAGCATCCGGCTGTATCGCTCGGTCGGGGACGAGCGGTCGACGGCGGCTGCTCTGCTCGCCGCCGGCTTCACCGCACGGGTTCAAGAGGACTATCAGCCGGCGCGGGACCTGCTTGAACGTTCGCTGGCGCTGGCCCGGGACAACGGATATTCGTTCGTCGTGGCCGCCGCACTGCACCACCTCGGCATGATCGCCGCCGATGCCGAGCACGATCTTGGCACCGCCGAGAGGCTCCTCCGCGAGAGCCTCACGCTCTACCAATCGCTCGGATTCCCGCGCTTCATCGCCCTGCTGCAGCTCAGCTTGGGCGAGGTCGCCGGTGACCAGCAGGACTATCCCCGCTCCCACCGGCTCCTCACCGAAGGGCTGAGCGGAATGAGACAGGTGGGAGAAAGACTGGGCGTCCACGGCGCCCTCGACGCGCTCGCCCGGCTGGCCGCCGGCGAACGCCGCTGGGACCGCGCGGTGAGGCTGGCCGCGGCCGCGGAACGACTCCGCAGCACCACCGGCAGCCGATCCTGGCCGGTGATCGAGCGGTACCGCCTCCAGTGGCTGGATCGCGCCCACCACAACCTGACCGAGGAGGAGTTCTCTTCGGCCTGGTCCCGGGGTGAAGCACTGACCCCAGACCAAGCCGTCAGCTACGCCTTGGACGAAGAGGAACTCGCTTACCCAGCAACGGCCGGGCAGGACACGTGAGGTCCGCTGGCCCACGCCAGCTCAGCGTGCTC
>DATAIY010000069.1:0-3614 GCA_036262475.1 Solirubrobacterales bacterium | reverse complement strand
AACCCACATCTGGCCCGGCGCCCCCTCGCTCATATCCCCAGGACCTTGGCGGTGCGCCTGGCGCGGCCAGGCCGCGCCTCGAGCTCGCGGGTCAGCGCGATCACGTCCGCCGGGGTGTCGAGATCGAGCCCCATTGAGCTCAGCTCCTCGACCCCGAAAGGGACGCCGGCCGCGCGCGCGGCTTCGACGTGGCGGAGGCAGCTGCCCTCGCCGAAGGAGGGGACGATCGCGCCCGGCGGGCTGAGCACGAGGGCGTTGGTGCCGGCGCCGTGGCGGTCGGGGACGATCGCGACGTAGCGATCGGGGACGCCGGTCAGCAATCGGTCGAGCTCGCGCGGGTCCAGCAGTGGGCAATCGCCAGCCAGCAGGACGACGCAATCGGCGCCGTCGTCTTCCGCCCAGGCGATCCCGGCCAGGGCCGCGTCGATGTGGCCGCTCTCGGGAGCGTCGGGCACCACGTCGGCGCCGGCGGAGGCGGCGATCGCCTGGGCGACGGGCTCGCTGCTGACAACGATCGTGCGCTCGATCGTGCGCGCCTCTCCGATCCCCTCGAGCACGTCGCCGACCATCGCCGCGGCCAGCCGCCGCCGCCGCTCGTCGTCGATGCCGGTCGCCAGGCGCTGCTTGGCGGCGTCGAAGCGCTTGACCGGGAGGACGGCGGTCGCCTTCAAGCTGAGGCGAGGGTAGAGGCGTAGTCGAGGACGATTCGGGCGACGCGCGCGCGGCCGCTCGCCCCCTCCATCAGTGTGGGTACGGCGAGAGTCGGGATCTCGGTCGGCGGCGACTCGGGATCTCCCTCGTCGACCACCATCGCGTCGATCAGGCCCGCGTAGAGGGAGGCGACGCCGGCCGCGGTCGAGGGCCTGCCGAGGCCTTCCATGAAGCGATTGGTCGGGCCCTTCACCACCGCGCCGGCGACGTAGGGGCTAACCGCGACGACGGGGGCGGGGGAGGCGGCGATCGCCTCGCGCATGCCGGGCACCGCGAGGATCGGGCCGATGCTGATCACCGGGTTGGAGGGACCGATGACGATCGCCTCGGCGCTTCCCAGCGCCTCGAGCACCTCCCGGGTCGGCTCCGCCCTCTCGATGCCCTCCAGCTCGACTCCCTGCACCCGCGGCTGACCGCCGTCGACGATCAGGTATTCCTGCAGGTCGCGCCGGCCGGCCGCGGTCAGGACCCTGGTGCGGACCGGTGAGTCCGACATCGGCAGGACCCGCGCCTCGACTCCGAGACCGCGGGCGATTTGCGCCTGGGCGTCGGTGAGTCGGCCGCCGTCCTCGAGGAACTGGCGGCGGTAGAGGCAGGCGGCGAGGTCACGGTCGGAGAGGCCGAACCAGCTCGGCACCCCGAACCGCTTCAGGCGCTCGAAAACCGTGAAGGCGTCGCCGCGGATGCCCCAGCCGCGCTCCTCGTCGATTTCGCCGCTGAGCCAGTAGGTGATGAGGTCGGGGTCGGGTGAGACGTGGACGCCAAGGGCCTCGGTGTCGTCGCCGACGTTGGCGATGATCGAGAGCTCCGAGCCGACCTCCTCCTGGATGCCGGCGCCGAGCTTGGCGCCGCCGGTACCGCCTGCAAGGAGCGCGACCCTCACTTTCGGGCTACGCCCAGTGGTCGTCGGCGGGCAGGCCGGTCAGCTGGATGCCGGCGTGCGCCTTATAGTGGCTGTTGATCGAGATCAGCATTGGCGTCAGCTGCTCGACGATCCGCGCCATCTCCAGCGGCCCGGCGTTGACAGCCCGCAGACCGGGGATCAACTCGATCAGGCTAGCGACCCGCACCTTGTCCGCCTTGCGGTCGCCGCAGACGAGGACGTCCTCGCCGAGCTCGGCGTCGGCGTCGGAGAGGGTCGGGGCGCCGACCGTGTGCAGGGCGGCGACGACGGTCACTCCCTCGGGCACCATCTCCTGCGCCTGTTGGGCGGCGGAGCCCTGCCAGACGCCGAGCGAGCGGGTGGCTTTGCCGCTGACCGCGGCCGCCAGCGGCACCGTGCAGTCGACCAGGATCTGGCCCGCCCGCAGGGAACCGCGCAGGTTGTTCAGGTTCTCCGATTGCGCCCGGAAGGGGACGGTCAAAAAGACGACCTCGGCGCGCCCGGCCGCCTCCTCATTGAGGAGACCGGTCACGTCGGCTCCGGGGACGGCATCGCGGATCTTCGCCGCCGCTTCCTCGCCGCGCTCGGCGGAGCGGGAGCCGAGCACGATCGCGGCGCCCGCCTGCGCCCAGCGCCTGGCCAGTCCGGCGCCGAGGGCACCGGTTCCGCCGAGGATCGGTATCGGTTCTGACTCAGGCACGGGCGGGCCAGTCTATGCTCATCGCGATGAGGCTGGAGGGAAGGAAAGCCTTGGTCACCGGGGCCGCCAGCGGCATCGGCGCCGCGATCGCCGCCCGCCTCGCGGCCGAGGGCGCCGAGGTCTGGGTTGGAGACATCGACACCGCCGGCGCCGAGAGGATCGCGGGCGAGATCGCCGGCCATCCGCTCGACCTCGACGTGACCGACCTCGACTCCGCGAAGGCCGCCGTCGCCGCCGCGGGAGTCCTCGACATCCTCGTCAACAACGCCGGCACCGACGAGTTTGGCTTCTTCACCCAGACCACTCCCGAGCAGTGGCAGCGGGTGCTGGCGATCAACCTCGTCGGCGTCCTCAACTGCACCTACGCCGCCCTGCCGGGCATGCAGCAGGCGGGCTACGGCCGCATCGTCAGCATCTCCTCCGAGGCCGGCCGCGTCGGCTCCAAGGGCTCCGCCGTCTACTCGGCCGCGAAGGGCGGCGTCGTCGCCTTCATGAAGACGATCGCCCGCGAAAACGGCCGCTACGGAGTCACTGCCAACTCGATCGCCCCTGGCCCTATCGAGACGCCGCTGCTGATGGGCGCTAAGGAGCTCGGCGAGATTGGTGAGAAGCTGATCGAGACGATGAAGGGCATGACCCAGTTGGGTCGCCTCGGCCAGCCCGACGAGGTCGCCGCGGCCGTAGCCTTCCTCGCCTCCGACGACGCCACCTACGTGACCGGCGAGACCCTGGGCGTCAGCGGCGGCCTCGGCATGGTCTAAACCGGAGGAGAATCCGGCCGAGCAGTCGTTGGGAAGCCGGGCGTGGGAGACCTCGGCGCGCCAGCACGGAGAGGTTGCGAGGAAGCAACTGCTCGAGTTGGGGTTCAGCCAGCGTGCGATCGAAACACCGGATCGAGAACCGGCTTCTGCACCCCGTGGCGTGAGGGGTCTACGCGGTTGGGGGACCCGGGTTGAGCCGCCATGGACACTGGATGGCGGCGGTTCTGTCCTCGGGAGTCGGCGCCGTCCTCAGCCATGGCAGCGCGCCAGCGCTGTGGGGACTCGGGGAGGAGGAACATGGGTCGATCGGGATCTCTCAGCCGCCGCTGCCCGGCCTCGATCGGGTACTCGCATCGACCGCCGCCCCGAGATTCGAGTCATCGAAAGACGGCGCACGACGGCATCCCCGTGACCGCGGTCGTTCGCACTTTGGTCGACGTCTCGACCCGCCAGGACGCTTCCGGCATCGAGCGAGCGGTGTACGCGGCGGACACGAACGGGTTAGTCAATCCCGAGGCGCTTTGGAGCGCTCTTGTCGCGTATGCGGGTCGTCCAGGCG
>DATAIY010000068.1:0-5537 GCA_036262475.1 Solirubrobacterales bacterium | reverse complement strand
GAAGAGGATGCCGTGGTTGGCGACGATCTACGGCGCCGTCCCACCGGATAGCCGCACCCCCTATGACCCGCGCGAGATCATCGCCCGGATCGTCGACGGCAGCCGGTTCCACGAGTTCAAGGCCGAGTACGGGACGACCGCCGTCTGCGGCTTCGCCCACCTCCATGGACACCCGGTCGGGATCGTCGCCAACCACGGCATCCTCTTCAGCGAGAGCGCGCTCAAGGTCGCCCACTTGGTCGAGCTCTGCGACCAGCGCCGGATGCCGCTGCTCTTCCTCCAGAACATCTCCGGCTTCATGGTCGGCCCCGAGTACGAGGCGGGGGGCATCGCCAAGGACGGCGCCAAGATGGTCGCCGCCGTCGCCACCGCACGGGTGCCGAAGCTGACCCTGATCGTCGGCGGCTCCTTCGGCGCCGGCAACTACGGGATGTGCGGCCGCGCCTACTCGCCCCGATTTCTGTGGATGTGGCCCAACGCCCGGATCTCGGTGATGGGCGGCGAGCAGGCGGCGACGGTGATGACCGAGGTCGGCCAGCCCGAGGTCGGCGCCGAACTTCGCGACCAGTATGAGCGCCAGGGCAACCCCTACTACTCCACCGCCAGGATCTGGGACGACGGCGTGATCGACCCCCTCGACACCCGCCGCGTCCTCGGCCTCGCCCTGGGCGTCTGCGCCAACGCCCCGCTGGAGCCAGCGGCCGCGCCCGTCTTCCGGATGTGAGGGCCCGGTCCTCCCGCGAACGTCGCGACCTGGCTAGGCGCCGAAGTTCTTCGTCAGCCAGGGGACCAGGAGGGCGCTGACCTCTTCGGGCTTCTCCTGCTGGAGCCAGTGGGCGGCGTCGGGGATGACGTGCTTCTCGACCTGGGGCAGGAGCTCCTCCATGCCGTCGGTGGCGCCGGCCGGGAAGAACCAGTCGTCGTCGGCGGTGATCATCAGGGCCGGCTTGTCGATCACGTAGTCGGAGCCCTGGGCCTCTTCGAAGTCCTTGCGCAGGGCGCGGTACCAGTTGAGGCCGCCGGTGAAGCCGGTGCGGGAGTAGACGTCGACATAGAAGGCGAGCTCCTCGTCGCTGACGATCGGCTCGCCGAAGAGCTGGGGATCGCCGACGAAGACGCCGGCCGGGACTTCCTGGATCTCTTTCGGCGCCGACTGGAACTGCTCCATCGTGTAGCCGCGGCCGCGGAGCATCGAGCGGAAGGTGTGCTCGACGTCCTTCTCGAGGATTGCCTCGCCTACGCCCGGCTCCTGGAAGGTGCGCATGTAGTGGTTGGGCCCACGCAGTTCGTCGTAGGTTTCGATCATGTCCTTCTCCGATTCCCAGGTGAAGTAGGGAGTGCAGAGGCTGCCGAGGCCGAGCACGCGCTCGGGGTCGAACACGCCGGAGTACCAGGCGGGCATCGAGCCCCAGTCGTGGCCGAACCAGACCGCCTGCTCGATCCCCAGCGCGTCGAGCAGGCCGCTGACGTCGGCGACGAGGTTCTTGACGCTGTAGGTCCGGGCGTCTGCGGGGGCGTCGGTGCCGGCGAAGCCGCGTTGGCTGGGGACGATCACGCGGAAGCCGGCCTCGGCGATCGGGTCAACCTGGTTGCGCCAGGAGAAGGGGTGCTCGGGGAAGCCGTGCAGCAGCAGGACCGGCGTCCCCTCTCCCTGCTCGAAGTACTCCATCGTGATCCCGTTGGTCCGGGCGGTCTTCGGGGCGGTGAAGTCCATCTCGCTTCCTCTCTTCTAGTTTGTTACGGGACTCAGCCGGGGAGGGTGAATCCCGCGTCTACGGTGAGCGTCTGGCCGGTGACCATCCTGGCCTCGTCGGAGAGCAGGAAGGCGACGGGCCCGGCAATCTCGTCGGGGTCGAGCGCGCTGCCGAGCGGCGAGCGCTCGGCGGCGGCGGCCGCGATCGCCTCCCACTCGGGGATTTCCTTGAAGAGGTCGGTGAGGACGACGCCGCCGCGGACGCAGTTGGCGCGGATCCCGCTCGGCCCGCCCTCGACCGCGAAGTAGGTGACGAGCGTCTCGATCGCCGCCTTCGCGGTCCCGAAGGCGGCATAGGCATCGTAGACGCGGTGCGCGCCGAGGCTGGAGATCGCGACGATCGCGCCGCCGCCGTTCTGCTCCATGCTCGGCGTCGCCGTCTGCGCCAGGACCAGCAGCGAGCGCACGTGGGCGGCCATCGTGTGGTCCCAGTCCTCGACCGTCAGCTCGTCCGTGAGGCCGAAGCTACCGTTGGCGGCGTTGGCGACCAGGTATCGGAGTGGCCCCAGCTCGGCGATCGCCTGCTCGACGGCGCTGACGTTGTCCGCGGCGACGGCGACGTCGCCCTGGATCACCGCGGCGCGGCGGCCGAGAGCGCGGATCTCCTCCGCGGTGCGCTCCGCCGCCTCCTGGTTGGAGACGTAGGTGATCGCGACGTCGGCTCCGCGCCGGGCCGCAGCCAGGGCGCAGGAGCGACCGATCCCGCGCGAGCCGCCGGTCACCAGCGCGTTGCCTTTCAACTCGCCGCTCATTCCCGCACCGAACCTATTCGGCGGGGATCAGCTGGGAAGATCGCGCTTCAGCCAGCCTTTGTAGAAACCCTCGATGTCCGGCAGGTACTCGTGCATCACCGGGTAGCCGGGGGGCACCGCTTCGGTCTCGAGCAGGCGCCCGGAGATCGGGCAGTAAAACTCGCGCAGCTCCTGCCACTCGCCCTCGGGATGTCCCAGCTTCGGGTAGATCTCCTCGTAGAGCTCGTCGGTGTCGCGGACGAACATCGGCGCGTGCATCTTCCAGTTCTCGTCCCAGCGGCAGAGGTCGGCGCCGGCATCGGTGCGGATCACCAGCGCGCCGTCGGAGGCGCGGCGGACGATGTTCATCCCCTCGCCGTAGGGGAGGACGATGCGGTCCTCGTAGTCGACCCTTTCCTGCAGCAGCTCGAGCCACTTCTCGAAGCGGTCGGGGTCCTTGATGCCGGACTGGATGTCCTTGACGGCGCGGCGGCTGAGCTTCTCGTCGAGCAGGTCGGCGAGGG
This sequence comes from Solirubrobacterales bacterium, assembly GCA_036262475.1. Taxonomy (GTDB): domain Bacteria; phylum Actinomycetota; class Thermoleophilia; order Solirubrobacterales; family 70-9; genus VAYN01. Next base: position 2,529 of record DATAIY010000068.1, on the reverse strand, counting down.
TCTCGCGCGTGACCTGGGTCGTCACCGGCACGGCGACCTGGCCCTCGGGGAGGAAGACCTCCGAGCCGACGAGGAACTTGCGCACCGAGTCCTCGGGGGTGACCTTCCCCGGCTCGGCCCGCGGAATCATCACGGTCGGGGTGACGACGTCGAAGTCGAAGTCCTCGGGCAGGTCCCAGAAGCCGCGGAACTCGGCCGCCCAGCCCGGCTCCAACCGCATCGACTCCGAGTACATGACCTTGACCGTCTCGATCAGGTCCTGGTCGAGGATCCGCTGGCGCTGCCCGGCCCACCACTCGGCGGCGGGCCGGGCGCGCTCGAGGCGCCCGCGCCGGACCAGGGAGCGGTCGGGCAGCCCGTAGGCGTGATCCTTCCAGCGCGGCTGGATGTGGCCGCCGACGATGTCCTCCTCGATCGCCTCCTCGGGGCGGAGCAGTGGGTCGCCGAGACCGCCGCCGCCGCGGCCGGAGGAGAGGTAGAGGTCGCCGGTCTTGACCGCGATCATCATCGTGTAGGGGTCCTGCTCGAGCTGGTGCTCGCCGGCGAAGGCGGACATCGCCGCCTCCTCGCCGCTGACGTCGCCGACCGGGTAGGCCTTGCCGTCGGCCGCCTGCTCGAAGACGTCGGAGCCGAACACGTTGTGGACGTAGGCGCTCGGCGCCGGGTAGCCGCCGAACAGGCCCGGCGAGGTAAGCATGCCCCCGGCGCCGATGTTCTCGATCTCGAAGTCCTGGGTGCCGTTGACGAGCAGCAGCGTCTCGAACGAGGAGCCGCCGCGGTGGCGGCCCCAGCCGCCGGTGTTCGGCTTGATCCGCCGGCCGAGGTAGATCATCGGCTTGACCAGCTCCCACATCTCGATGTCCCCCATGTCGCCTTCGGGGTTGAAGACCGCGGCGCCGTAGTCGAGGCCGTCGAGGACGTACTTGGCGCCCTGGCCCTGGGCGCCGATCTCGAAGTTCATGAAGCCGGAGATCTGGCCGTACTGGTCGAGGCCGCCGCCCTGGGCGACGTTGCCGGGGACGGTGTAGGTGGAGACGATCTCCTCGATGTAGCCGCGCGACTGCAGGGCGCGGGAGACCGCGCGCAGGTACCCGGTCGAGGTCGTGAACATCGGCATCCACGGGAACGAGGAGGAGCAGGGCGCCTCGCCGAGGTTGGCCCAGCTGCCCTCGGTCAGCAGCAGCTCGGTCGCGTAGTAGGCGCCGTCGTTGATCTTGTCGTTGCAGATCAGCGTCTGGGTGAAGAGGATCCACTGCATTCCCTGCTGGGCCGAGGGGGTGGCGTTGAAGGAGTGCCAGCCCCAGGCCGAGGAGCCGCGCAGGTCTGTCGTCCAGCGGCCGTCGCGGTCGACGACCGCCTCGTAGGCGCCGTGGATGATCAGGTCGCGCTGGGCCCGTTTGGGCAGGTTGGCCTTGTTCGCGTAACGCGCCTCGGTGAAGCCAGCGGAGCGGTAGCGGCCGGGTACGAGGAGGCCGCGGACGCGCGACTTGAAGTCGCGACGGCCGTCCTCGATCGCCTCGCGCATGAAGACCTTGAACGGCTCCTCGCCCTCTTCGAGGACCAGCCGCTCGACCGCGTCGCGGATCATGTGGCAGCCGGCGAGGCGGGTGCGCTCGTCGAGCAGGTAGAGGCCCGGGGCGCGGCTCTGCATCGAGACTCGCTTGGTGTGCCACTGGGCGATCGTGTCCTGCTCGCCGATCTTCATGCAGTGCAGGTCGATGCCGTCGTCGAAGCGGGTGGTCGGCGCCACGGGGACGCCGCCCGGCGTCGTCGCGCCGATGTCCATCACGTGGATCACGCCGCCGGCCCAGCCGAGCAGCTCGCCCGGGCGCTCGGGGTTGAAGATCGGCACGAAGGTCTGGACGTCGGCGTTGTGGACGTCGCCGATCGTCGGCTGGTTGTTGGCGAAGATGTCGCCGGGCTTGATCCCGGGGTTGTCCTCCCAGCCGTTGCGGACCATGAACTTGATCGCCTCGCTCATGGTGTGGACGTGGACGATGATCCCGGTCGAGAGCGCGACGTTGTCGCCCTCGGGGGTGTAGACCGCGAAGCAGATCTCGCCGAGCTCGCGGACGATCGGCGAGGCGGAGATGTTGAGTGCGGTCTCGCGCGCGGTGACCATGCCGCCGCGGACCCGCGAGAAGAGCTTCTCGAAGTGCAGCGGGTCGGAGTCCTTCATCGCGAGGTCGCGGAGGCCGTGGTAGTAGCCGGTCTCCTCGAACTTGCGCTCGGAGACGTCGAGCATCTGCGCCAGGGTCAGCCCGTCCCACCCGATCGGCGGCGTCTTGTCGGGCTCGAGGGTTCGAACCGTGTCGATCGTGGCCATCGGATCAGGCCTCCTTGTTCTCGAGGTGGAAGATTCCGTGCTTGTCGAGCCAGGCCCGGCGGTCGGGCGGAATTGGGAAGGTCGTCGACTCGGCCTCGAGCACGGCGGGGCCCTCGATCGTGTGGCCGAAGCGGATGTCGTCCATCTCGTAGACGTCGGTCGTCGCGTGGCCGTCGTTCCACCAGACCTCGCGCGTCTCCTTC
>DATAIY010000067.1:0-1620 GCA_036262475.1 Solirubrobacterales bacterium | reverse complement strand
AGCGGGAGGTGCCTTTCGCGGCCTGGATCCTGCGCGTCGCCCGCAACGCGGCCCTCGACCACATGCGCTCCAAACGGCCGATCCCGACCGAGGAGGTGCGGGTCACCGACGCCGGAGGGGCGCAGACGAGCTTTGACCGTGCGGGGGACCTACGCCAGGCTCTAGAACAGCTGCCCGATGACCAGCGGGAAGTGCTCGTGCTCCGCCACATCGTCGGCCTCTCGCCGACGGAGATCGCCGCCACGCTGGACAAGACCGAGAGCTCGGTCCATGGGCTCCACCACCGGGGCCGACGGACCCTGAAGGCAAGTCTCATCGAGCTGGGCGCCGCCCCCGTGGTGGCGCGGGCCGACACCTAGCCGCTGGCTCAGCTCCAGTCCTTCTCGAGATCTCCGGCGTTCCGTCCGGCGTTCTTCTCCGCGGCGAAGTAGAACGCCGCGTGGGCGACCAACTGCTCGACCGTAACGCCCTGGCGCCCAGCCTCCTGCCCGAAGGAGCGCCACAGATCCTCATCAATGGGCAACTCCAGCACCCTGCCCTCGCCGGCTTCCCGCCCAGACAGAAAGTCCGGATACGGCCAGCCAGTCCGTCCCGTGTCTTTGTCCGCCAGGTAGGTGTGAATCGCCCGCATCAGCTTCGCCGCGACATCGGCCGAACTGCTGCCCCGCTCCCCGGCAAGCGCCTCGAGGGAAAACTCGCCCAGCTCGATCGTGACGGTCCTCTTCATCGGGCGCGCCGCCCGGAGACCGGGCACGGCCCCCGGTCCCAGACCGTGGGGATTTCTTGCCGAGACTTTGCGATACGCGCGCCTTCTGCTTTCCAGAAAAACTGCAAGACAAAGCCTTGGCATCTCCACCAGGGACAGATCGATACTACAACGCGCTCTCCCAGCGCTCAACGCGATATCGAGGAACCCTCCAGGCTCGCTTGCTCGGCCCGATCGAGATCGGCGAGGTAGACGAACACAGCGTGGGCGGCCAGCTGCTCCACGCTCGCGGCCTGCCTGCGGCACTCGCGCTCCAGAGCCGCTTCGATCTCCGGCCCGACCGGCACCTCGATCGTGACCGCACCAGCGTCCCGGAACTGGCTGCGAAAGCGGGGCAGGCCGACCGGCACGTGCCCCGACCGGAGGCGGCGCACGTAGTGACGCAGCGCCAGCCGCACCCCCTCCGCAAAGTCGCTCCCCAGCCGGGCTTCCATTCCGGAACGAGCGAATTTGCCAAGAGCGACTCTCACGATGCCTCCCCGTTGACAAATACACGTCAATTACTGACCGAGTAGGCGGAGACTGCGCTACCAGCGGTCAAATCCCACTTACGCTCCCCTTGTCGATTGTGCAATTTCCGTGAAACTTGTGCAAATCCAGGAACTTAAGCACCAGTGCGAAATTCGGACGAATATATGGATTGACAAATGGCTCATTCGTCCGTAGAAAGGCTTCAGCTCGTATTTATCGAGGGCCATTCGGAAAGTCCGTTTTCAGCAGGCATGGAGACTCAACGGTGGGAGATCCCAGAGTGAGCAGTCATGATTCGAGCGGGATCCCGGGTTCGGACAGTCGCCTCGTCCAGTTGGCGGTGGCGCGGGCCAAGGAAGGCGATCCCGAAGGCCTGCATTTCC
>DATAIY010000066.1:0-1536 GCA_036262475.1 Solirubrobacterales bacterium | reverse complement strand
ATCAGCGGCGCCCAGGCGCGGATCATCGCGTAGGTGCCGCCGAAGTTGGTCGCCATCTCCCGCTCGACCCCGGTCGGGTCGGCGCTCAGCGGCGGTGCGAAAGCGGCGGCGCCGGCGTTGTTGATCAGGAGGTTGACGTCGGTGGCGCGCGTGGTGGTCTCGCGAACCGGCGTAGACACGGGTGACGCCGCGTTCGAGCAGCGCCCGGCCAGAACCCGCCCCAAGCCCCGGTTGGCGCCGCTGGCCAGGGCGGTGGAATTCGCGATCTCCATCTCAGCCCTGCTCGATCTCGATCAGCGCCACCACTCGGGCCCAGCCGGTGCTCGCCCCCTCGATCAGCACCGGCATCGCGAAGACCTGGAAGCCATGGGGGCGGGGGATCGAGGCGAGGTTGCAGAGCTTCTCGATCTGGCTGTACTCGCGCTCGGCCCCGTACTTGTGCGCCTCCCAAAGCTGCGCCCTGTCGCCCGCCCTGCAGCTGGCCGGGGCCGCGGTCTGGACCCCCGACCTCTTCAGCGGCGCCGCGCTGCTGCTCGCCGTCGGCCTGGCCAAGCACCAGGGCGCCGCGCACCGGACGGGGGCGATCCGGCGGCTGCTGCGCTTGACCGACCGAAGCACACATAGCCCGGGCGGCGGAAAGAACTAGGCCTTCATTGCTAGCATTGACTCACCGTCGCGGGGTGGAGCAGCCAGGTAGCTCGTCGGGCTCATAACCCGAAGGTCGCGGGTTCGAATCCCGCCCCCGCTATTTCAAGAAAGCCCGCTCCGGCGGGCTTTCTTGCGCGCCGACTACCTGAACGCGCACAACGTCCCCACGGCCCATGGCGGCGAGCGGTGGTACGCCTCACCGGTCCGCGCGATACTCAACCGATGATTCTGGCTCTGCTCGTCGCGGTGCTGATCGTCGGGGCGCTGCTCGCGGCGTTCGTCGCGATGGCGGCGCTATTCCTGCTCGCGTCGGTGATCGTGATCGGCGGGGCGCTGCTCGCGACGGTGGCGCTCATCGTGGGCGCCGTTCGGTTTGTGGGGCGCTAAGCGGCGGAAGGGGAGAGCGGGCTTCTCTGAGGGAAACTCGTTGGTCGCGATGGGTGCGGGGCCTCAGCCAGCTCGTCTTCAGCGGCGCGTATCAGCGCTCACGCCATGCACCGATCTCGGGATCCGAAGTCGATTCGCCGAACCTCGACCTGACTTCACTATCGTGGTGCCTGAGCCGCCTCCGGGCCGATGCGTCCTCCGAGCAGTTCAGCTGAGCAGCCCGATTGCGCCTCGCATGATTAGCAGGACCCCCACGACAAACCGGAAAGCGAGCAGCATCAATGCCGACAGCCGAGCAGACAAACGGGCATCGCGCCCATCGCGTGGCGGTTCCCACACTGCTGGTCATCGGCACCCTGGTCGCCTTCCTCGCCATCTTCTCGGTCTGGGTCAACCGCCAGGCGCTCAACACCGACAACTGGGTCAACACCAGCACCAAGCTGCTGGAAGACAAGGAAATCCAGAGCCAGATGTCGACCTTCCTCGTCACTCAGCTCTACG
>DATAIY010000065.1:0-2907 GCA_036262475.1 Solirubrobacterales bacterium | reverse complement strand
ATACCCCGGCGCTGATCTCGACCGCGGCAGCGATGGCCGCCACCGGCCTGCTCTGCCTCCTCTTCTTCCGCCGGATCCCGCTCCCCGCCACCCATGTGATCCTCGCCGCGACCGCGGCGGCGACCGGGCTGCTGCTCTATCAGAGCGGCGTCGCCGTCGGCCAGTACGGTTCGAACTTCGTCTGGGCGACGCTGATCTCCGGCTACTACTTCACGCGAAGGATCGCCGTCGCGCAGCTCGTCTGGCTGCTCGGCGTCTACGCAGTCTCGCTGGCGGTCCGTCAAAAGCACCGCCGGGTACTCGCCGCTGACCCGCTGGCTGTTCACGGCGATCTCGCTTACGGTCGTGATGCTCTTGACCAACGTAATCGCCGCCCACCGCTGGCGGGCAGACCTGTGCGCCAGGCGTTTCTTCGATCTCTCCCACGACATGCTCTCGACGATGGACCAGACCGGCCGCTGCGTCGAGGTCAACGAAGCCTGGAAGCACCTGCTTGGCTACACCGCCCAGGACCTCCAGGGAATGCGCTTGCTGGACCTGACCCACCCGGACGACCACAGGCGCGCCACGGCCGCTGCGATCGAGGTCTTCAAGGGGTCGGAGTCTGTCGGCCTCGAGACCGGCGTTCGGGCCAAGGACGGCAGCTGGCACTGGCTGCGTTCGAGCTCGGCGCTCGCGCCTGACGACGGGTTGGTCTACACCAGGTCGACCGACGTAACCGAGCTGAGGCTGATTGCGGGCGAACGCGAGGAGCTGCTCGAGGAGGTCGAGAGCCTGGCCCGCAGCGACGCCCTGACGGGCCTGCCGAACCGCCGCGCGCTCGACGAACAGCTTCCCCGCGAGATGGGTCGGGCCCGCCGGGCCGAATCCCCGCTCAGCCTGGAGATCGTCGACATCGATCGCTTCAAGGCCTATAACGACACCCCCGGCCACGTCGCCCGGCGCGGGTGCGCCGTCGCCTGGGACTCGGTGCTGCGAGGGGAAGACTCGATCGTCCGCTTCGGCGGCGAGGAGTTCCTCGTCGTCCTCCCCGACTGTCCGATCGAGCAGGCCGCCGAGATCGTTGAGCGCCTGCGGGCGGCGACGCCCGGCGGTCAGACATGCTCAGCCGGCCTCGCTTGCTGGGACTCTACCGAGTCGGTCGACAGCCTTCTGCGCCGGGCCGACGCTGCTCTGTACGAGGCGAAGGACGGGGGCCGCGACCGCCTCGTCCACTCCGCCTAGCGCCGTTGCCGGTTGAGTCATGATGGCGCCGTGGGGGTCGAGCTCATCCACCGCTTCCGCAGGGCCCGGCGCGATCCGGGGCTGACCGTGATCGAGGGCTTCCATGCCCTCAAGCACGCCCTTCGCTTCGGCGCCGAGCTGGTCGAGGCGGTCGCGGTCGACCCCGACGCCCTCGAGGCGCTGGCGCGGGATCTTGCTCCCGACCTCGCCGGCGGGTTGGCCGGCCGGGTCGAGACAGTCGACGCGGAGACGCTGGCGGCGATCGTGCCGCTGGTGCCGCGCACGGGCGTAGTCGCGATCGCCCGCCGCCCGCCTGCCGACGTCGCCGCGACGCTCGCTGACCCGCGTCCCTCCCCGGTGGTCCTACTCGAGGACCCGCGGAACATCGGCAACATCGGCGCCTGCGTGCGGGTCGCGGCGGCGGCCGACGCTGCCGCGATGCTGACCACTGGCGAGCACGACCCCTGGTGTCCGGACGCCGTCCGTGGCGCGGCCGGCCTCCACTTCGCACTGCCGGTTGCCTCGATCGAGACCCTGCCACAGAGCGACCGGCCGCTGCTGGCGATCGACCCAGAGGGGGAGGACCTGCGGCCCGACCGGCTGCCGCCGCGCGCCATCCTCGCCTTTGGCACCGAGCGCCACGGTCTCACCGGGGGGCTGCTCGAGCGGGCGGACGGGCGGATCGCGATCCCGATGCGCGCCGGCGTCTCCAGCCTGAACCTCGCGACTTCGGTGGCCGTAGTGCTGTTCACCTGGCGTCTTGCAAACTGAGTAAACGGCTCTAGGATGGGGAATATGGCGAGCGTGGCGGCAAACAACGAGGAGGCGGTCGAAGCCTGGAACGGCGTCCTCTTCGATCGCTTCGTCCAGTACCGCCAGATCGTCACTGAGGGTCTTGGCGCCCATGGCGAGGAAGCGCTTCGCATCCATCCGCCGCAGCCGGGAGAGAGGGTCCTCGACATTGGCTGTGGCTTTGGCGACACCTCGCAGCGGATTGCCGGCATCGTCGGTCCGGCGGGCTCCGTGCTCGGCTTCGACGCGGCGGAGCGGTTCATCGATCTCGCCCGGGAAGAGGCTGAGGCGGCCGGTCTGGGAAACGTCGACTTCGCCGTTGGCGACCTCCAGGTGACTGAGTTTGATCGGAGCTTCGACTTCGCCTTCTCGCAGATGGGGACGATGTTCTTTGCCAACCCGGTGCCGGCGATGCGCAACGTTCGCGAGGCGCTGGTGCCGGGCGGCCGCCTCTGCATGGTCGTCTGGCGCCGCAAGCTGGAGAACGACTGGATGCACCGGGCCGAGCTGGTGGTCGAGAAGTTCGTCGAAGAGGACGAGGACTCCGACGAACCGACCCGCGGCCCCGGCCCGTTCTCGATGGGGGACGCCGACGTGACCAGTCAGATCCTGCTCGGCGCCGGGTTTGAGGAGATTTCGCTGCGGCGCTGCGACACCGAGATCCAGATCGGCGCTCACCTCGACGATGCAGTCGCTTTCGCGATGGCGCTGGGGCCGGCCGGCGAGGTGATCCGCCTCGCCGGCGAGGAAGCCGAGAGGCTGCGGCCGGAGATCGCCGCGGCGCTGCGGGAGGGGCTTTCGGAGTTCGAGCGCCCCGACGGGGTTTGGGCTCCCGCGTCGACCTGGATCGTCAGCGCCAGAGCGCCCGGCCCCAAGGCCCTAGTCCTGGAT
>DATAIY010000064.1:0-18041 GCA_036262475.1 Solirubrobacterales bacterium | reverse complement strand
GATCGCTCCGGCGATGAACGACCGCATGTACGCGAACGTGGCGACCCAGGCCAACCTGGCGACCCTGAGCGAGCGCGGCGTCGAGGTGATCGAGCCGGACCAGGGCCGGCTCGCCTCCCGCGGCGAGTTCGGCCGCGGCCGACTGCCCGACCCCGAGCGGCTGCTGGCCCGGGCCGAAGCGGCGCTGCCGACGGGCGACCGGCCCTGGGACGGCCTGCGGGTGCTGGTCACCGCCGGCGGCACCCGTGAGCCGATCGACCCGGTCCGCTTCATCGGCAACCGCTCCAGCGGCCGGATGGGCATCGCGCTAGCCGCCGCGGCCGCCCGGCGCGGCGCCGAGGTGACCCTGATCGCCGCCAACCTTTCGCTGCCCGAGCCTGGCGGCGTCCGCCGCATCGACGTCGAGACCGCCGAGCAGCTGGCGTTGGTGGCCGCGGCGGAGTTCCCCAAGACGCACGTCCTGCTGATGGCGGCGGCGCCCGCCGATTTCCGCGCCAGCACTATCAGCACCGGCAAGCTGGTGCGCCAGGACGGCCTCGAGCTCCACCTGGAGCCGACTGAGGACATCCTCGCCTCGCTGGCGGCGGTGCGCGGCGCGTCGCAGACCATCGTCGGCTTCGCCGCCGAGCATGGGGGAGACGCGGTCGGGCGGGCTCGCGCCAAGCTGACCCGCAAGAACGCCGACCTGATCGTCCTCAACGACGTCTCCGATCCAGCGATCGGGTTCGAGAGCGCCGACAATGCGGTGACCCTGATCGATCGAGACTCCGAGGCCGAGGTCCCGATCGCGTCCAAGGACGCGATCGCCGAGGCGATCCTGGTGAGAGTCGACGAGCTTCGCGCCAAGGCGGCCCGGCCGGCTGGGTGAGCGGGCTATACTGGCTTCAAGCTTTCTGTCCTGAGCAGTACCTCGAAGTGGGCCTGGCCCACTTTTTTTACGGCTCGAACCAGGTATGACCGACCTCCAGCAGAACATTCAGCAGCAGCTTTCCGACCTCGATTCCGAGCTCGACGTCGTCGCCGTGGAGCGCCCCGGCGGCGAGGCCCTGCGCATCTTCATCGACCACCCCGAGGGGGTCGACCTGGCGCGCTGCGAAAAGGTCACCAAGCACCTCAGCCACCTGCTGGCCGACTACTCGCTCGAGGTTTCCTCGCCGGGTCCGAAGTACCGTCGCCCCACCACCCCTTCCGAGAGCAAGGAGTCGCCCCAGTGAGCAAGGAGATCGTCGACGCAGTCAAAGCGCTCGAGGCAGAGAAGGGAATCTCCGCCGACACGTTGATGGACGCCCTCGAGGACGCCCTCCTCTCGGCCTACAAGAAGACTCCCGGCGCGGCCAAATACGCCCGCGTCGACCTCGACCACGAAACCGGCGACTTCCTCGTCTTCGAACTGATCCTGCCGCCGGAGCTGGAGGAGAAGCTGCTGGCCGAGGCCGCCGAGCTGCAGGAGGAGCCAGAGGTCGACCCCGAGACGGGAGAAATGAGCGAGCCCGAGGATCTTGAGCTCGACCCGGAGATGATCGCTCCCTACGAGGACCAGATCACCACCCGCGATGTCACCCCCGAAGACTTCGGCCGCATCGCCGCTCAGACCGCCAAGCAGGTGATCCTGCAGAGGATCCGCGAGGCCGAGCGGCAGATGATGTACGACGAGTACCAGGACCGGGTCGGCGAGTTGATCACCGGGATCATCCAGCAGTCCGACAAGCGCTACACGCTGGTCCAGCTGCGCGAGCGGGTCGAGGCGCTGCTGCCCAAGTCCGAGCAGGTCTACAACGAGCGCTACGACCACGGGATGCGGGTCAAGGCCGTGATCACCGACGTCTCCGACTCGACCAAAGGCCCGGCTATCGTCGTCTCGCGCCGCAGCCCCGAGTTGATCAAGAGCCTGTTCGAGCTTGAGGTTCCCGAGATCGCCGACAAGCTGGTCGAGATCGTCGGCGTCGCCCGCGAGCCCGGGTACCGCTCGAAGATCGCAGTCGTCTCCCACGCCGACGGGGTCGACCCGGTCGGCGCCTGCGTCGGCCCGCGCGGATCGCGAGTGCGGATGGTCGTATCCGAGCTGCGCGGCGAGAAGATCGACATCATTCCCCACAACGACGAGCCGGCCCGCTTCGTCGCCAAGGCACTTTCGCCGGCGCGCGTGCGCGAGGTGATCGTCGACGACGAGGAGCGCCAGGCGACCGTGATCGTGCCCGACGACCAGCTCTCGCTGGCGATCGGGCGCGACGGCCAGAACGCCCGCCTCGCCGCCCGCCTGACCGGCTGGCGGGTCGACATCAAGTCCGAGACCGAGTTTGCCTCCGAGGACACCCAGATCGAGTACGAGGGCGAGGATCAGTCGGACGGCCACTGCATGGCGGTCCTCTCCAACGGACGTCGCTGCCCCAACGCCGCCGTCCCCGGCTCGACCTACTGCGGCTTGCCGCAGCACCAGGCGCTGACCCGCTTCGAGACCAGCCAGGTCGCCGTGCTGGCCGACGTCTCCGAGGCCGAGGTGGCGATCCTCGCCAGTCCCGACAGTGACGAGGGGCAGGTGACCGAGATCGTCGAGCGTGCCTCTGCCGCTTTCGTCGAGGAGGTCGAGGAGGAGATCGTCGAGGAGGCGGTTGCTGAGGCCATCGTCGAGGAGGCTGTGGAGGAGGCGGTTGCCGAGGAGATCGTCGAGGAGGCCGTAGAAGAGGAGATCGTCGAGGCGGTTGTCGAGGAGGCGGAGAAGCCCTAGTGCCGAAGAAGCGGGTTCACGAGATCGCGAAAGCGCAGGGGGTCAGCAGCAAGGAGTTGCTGGCCGCCCTCAAGGCTGCCGGCGTCGAGGCCAAAGCCGCTGCCTCCAGCGTCGAGGAGACCGACGCGGTGAAGGCGATCGCCGCCGCCAAGGTGAACGGCGCCAAAGCGCCGGCGTCTCCCGCGACGGCCAAACAGTCTGCGGCTGCCCCCGCGGCGCAGAAAGCCGCGCCCGCTCCAGCGACCAATAAGTCCGCTCCGGCTGCGAAACCTCAGACTTCAACCAAACCGGTCAGGCCCGCCGGTGGCCCGCAGGGCGGATCCGGTGGCGGTGGCGGTGGCGCCAAGAAACGTCGCGTCGTGATCGACTCGCAGGCGGCTCGCCGCGACCAGATGGGCGGTCCGCCGCCGCAGCGCCCACCGAGGCGCCGCGGTGGTCGCCGCCGCCGTCCGTTGCTCGAGGAGCCGCCGATGGGTCCGGCCACGCCGGTCGAGCCCGAGGCGACCAAAGTCAACTCCGGCGCGACCGTGCGCGAGGTCGCCGAGTCGCTTGGCCTCGCTCCGGCCGAGGTGATCAAAAAGCTGATGACGATGGGGGAAATGGCGACGCTCACCCAGACCCTCACCGACGAGTCGATCCGGGCGATCGCCGACGAGTACGATCGCAAGCTCGAGATCGTCACCGCCGCCGACGAGGAGCCCGAGGAGCCGGAGTTCTCCGATGCTGACGAGGATCTCCTCGATCGTCCGCCCGTGGTGACCATCATGGGCCACGTCGACCACGGCAAGACCTCGCTGCTGGACGCGATCCGCGAGACCGAGGTCGCTGCGGGGGAGGCCGGTGGAATCACCCAGCACATCGGCGCCTACCAAGTCCACCACGACGGCAAGTCGATCACCTTCCTCGACACGCCGGGCCACGCGGCCTTCACCGCGATGCGCGCCCGTGGCGCCAAAGTCACCGACGTCGCCGTCGTCGTCGTCGCCGCCGACGACGGGGTGATGCCGCAGACCAAGGAGGCGATCGACCACGCGCGCGCCGCCGACGTGCCGATGCTGATCGCCGTCAACAAGATCGACAAAGAGGGGGCCAACCCCGAAAAGGTCCGCACCGAGCTCGCCACTGAGGGGATCTCGCCCGAGGAGTGGGGTGGAGACACGGTCTTCGTCGAGGTCTCCGCCAAGACCCACGAGGGGCTCGACAACCTGCTCGACATGATTCTGCTGGTGACCGAGCTCGAGGAGCTCGGAGCCAACCCCGACGCGCCCGGCTCGGGCACCGTGATCGAGTCCCAGCTCGACCCCGGCCGCGGCCCCGTCGTCACCGTGCTGGTCCAGCGCGGCACACTCAGGGTCGGCGACTCGCTGGTCGCGGGGCCGCAGTGGGGCCGAGTCCGGGCGATGCACGACTTCACCGGCGAGCGGGTCGACGCCGCCGGCCCCGGGATGCCGGTCGAGGTGCTCGGCTTCGACGGCGTCAGCGACGCGGGCGAATTCGTCCAGGCGGTCGAGAACGACCGCCGTGCCCGCCAACTCGCCCAGGAGCGCGCGAACCGCCTCAAGACCGAGGCCCTGGCCCGCCGTCAGGCGCGCAAGGTCAGCCTCGAGGAGGTCTTCGCCCGCGTCCAGGAGGGTGACATCAAGGAACTCAACATCGTCCTCAAGGCCGATGTCGCGGGATCGCTCGAGGCGCTCCAGGACGAGATCGCGAAAGTCCCGCAGGAACGGGTCGCGATCAACATCATTCACTCCCAGACGGGCGGCATCAACGAGTCCGACGTGATGCTCGCCTCAGCCTCCGACGCGATCATCATCGGCTTCAACGTGCGGCCGCTCGCCGACGCCCGCCGCGCTGCCGAGCGCGAGGGCGTCGACATCCGCACCTACTCCGTCATCTACAAAATCACCGAGGACCTGCGCAACGCGATGGAGGGCCTGCTGGAGGCCGTCGACGTCGAGGAGGCGGTCGGCGAGGCCGAAATCAAACAGACCTTCAAGGCGTCCAAGGTCGGTCGCATCGCTGGCTGCATCGTCACCGAGGGCAAGGCCACCCGCACCGCCAGCGTCCGCCTGGTCCGCGAGGGCACGATCATCTGGACCGGCAAACTCGGCTCGCTCCGCCGCTTCAAAGACAACGTGCAGGAAGTCGAGGAGGGGCAGGAGTGCGGCGTCGTGCTCGAAGGCTACGCCGACGTCAAGGAGGAAGACGTGCTCGAGTTCTTCCAGACCAAACAGGTCGAGCAGACCCTGGAGTAGGATGGCCGGCCCTCGCATGCGGCGCATCAACGAGGTGCTCCGCGAAGTCGTGGGCGCAGCGATTTCAGGCGAATTGAGTGATCCACGCATCGGCTTCGTCACCGTGACCTCGGTTGAGACCAGTCCCGATCTGCGCACCGCGAAGGTGTTCGTCAGCGTGCTCGGCGACGAGGAGGAACGCGAGGCGACCCTCGGCGGCCTACGCTCCTCCCGCGGCGTGATCCAATCCCGGATCGCCGCCGAGACGCGAATGAAGAGGACTCCGACCTTGACCTTCCACTATGACGAGACGATCGAGAAGGGCGTGCGTATCTCCCAGCTGCTCGACGAAGAAGCGCCTGCCGACTCGGAGGAGATCCGATGACCGATGCCACCGGCGTCGCGACCTCCGACATCGAGCGGGTCAGCGCCGAGCTGCTCTCGCGCGACCGCTTTCTGCTGACCGCCCACGAGGGCCCCGACGGTGACGCCCTCGGCTCGCTGCTCGGCATGCACCAGCTGCTGACGCAGCTCGGCAAGGACTCCGTGATGTTCCTGGCGGCGAAGGAGTTCCCGCTGCCGATCGAGTACCGCTTCCTGCCGCTCGAGGAGGTCTTCCACGAGCCGCCGGCCGACATCAGCGACCGGGTGGTGATCTTCCTCGACTGCGGCAACATCGACCGGATGCCGGTCGACTTCCTCACCGCCGGCGACAACGACGTGATCAACATCGACCACCATCACGACAACACCTGCTTCGGCGACATCAACCTGGTCGACGTCGGCGCCTCCTGCACGGCCGAGATCGTCTACGACCTGGCGCTCCTGATGGGTGCCCGGATCACCTCCGAGATGGCGTCGGTTCTCTACGTCGGGCTGATCACCGACACCGGCAAGTTCATGTACGAGAACACCAACGCCCACACCCACCGGGTGGCGGCCGAGCTGATCGACGCCGGCGTCGACGTCGACGACACCTACCGCCGCCTCTACGAGCACGTGCCGCTGGAGAAGCTGCGGCTCGTCGCCCGTGCCCTCGAGGCGATCCAGCGCCACTGCGACGGCCGCCTGGTCGTCAGCTACATCACCAGCGCTGACTACGAGGCGACCGGCGCCAGCGAGGAGATGACCGAGGGGGTGATCGACCACCTGCGCTCGATCGACGACACCAAGCTCGCCGCGGTCGTCCGCGACCTCGGCAACCGCGGCCGCGCCGCGCGCAAGGTCAGCCTGCGCTCCAGCGAGGGTGACGTCGACGTCTCCGCGATCGCCCGCAAGCACGGGGGAGGGGGCCACAAGCGCGCTGCCGGGTTCTCCACCGATCTCGAATTTGACGACCTCGTCGCCTTTCTCTGCGGCGAGGTCATCTCCCAGCTCGGCAGCTGAGGATGGAGCCGGGCAACGCCGGGGGAGCGGTGCTGCTCTACGACAAGCCCGCTGGGGTCACCTCCCACGACGTCGTCGCCCAGGTGCGGCGGGAGCGTGACTGCAAAGCCGGCCATGCCGGCACCCTCGATCCCTTCGCGACCGGGCTGCTGCTGATCTTGCTCGGCCGGGCGACCCGCCTGCAGCGCTTCCTCGTCGGCCTGCCGAAGACCTATCTGGCGACGGCTCGCCTCGGCTGGCGCTCCAGCACCGGCGACCCTGACGGCGAGTTGACGGAGACCGGCGGGACTCCAAACTCCCTCGAGCTGCCGACGGGCACGGTCCGCCAGCGGGTGCCGATGACCTCCGCTGTGCGGGTCGGCGGCGAGCGCCTCTATCGCAAGGCCCACCGCGGCGAGGTCGTGGAGACGCCGCTGCGCGACGTCGAGGTCCACCGCGCCGAGCTGCTCTCCAGCGACGGCGAGTTCGCCCACTACGAGATCGAATGCTCCGCCGGGACCTACGTCCGCACCCTGATCGAGACGCTGGGCGACGCCTACTGCTCGGACCTGCGTCGGACCGCCGTGGGTCCCTTCGCGATCGAGGACTCAGGTGGACTGCTCGCGGTCGATCGCGTCGCCGAGCTGGTTCCCGCCGTCGAGGAGGCCTTGCGGTGAGCATTCGGGTCACCGCGCTCCGGGACGCCGAGCCGCGTCCACGCCACGTCGCGATCGGGACCTTCGACGGAGTCCACCGCGGTCACCAGGCGGTGATCGACGGCGCCAACACGGTCCTCACCTTCGAGCCGCACCCGCTCGAGATCCTGCACCCGGCGGCGCTGCCCAAACTGATCACCCCGTTCCCGATCAAGCGCGACGTGATCGAGGGCCTGGGCGTGCGCGAGCTCGTCGTGATCGCCTTCGACGAGGAGTTCGCGCAGCTGCCGGCGGAGGATTTCATCGAGCACGTGCTGGTCGAGCGTCTGACCGCGAGCCGGGTGTCCGTCGGCGAGAACTTCCGCTTCGGCGCCAAGGCAAAAGGGGACCCGGCGATGCTGGGGGCCCGATCTGAGTTCGAGACTCAGGTCCTGCCGCTGGTCGAGGTAGATGGCGAGACCGTCTCCTCGACTCGGATCCGGGCGCAGATCGCCGCCGGCGACATGGAGGGCGCTCGGCGTTGCCTCGGCTCACCGTTCATGATCGAGGGAACCGTGGTCAAAGGCGATCAGCGCGGCCGCGAGCTCGGCTTCCCGACCGCCAACATCGTCCCCGACGATCGCCTGGCGATCCCCGGGCACGGGGTCTACGCCGCCTTCGCCAACGGCGTCCCCGCCGCCGTCAGCGTCGGCGTCAGGCCGACTTTCGAGTCCGGCCGGGGCATCTTGATCGAGACCTACCTGATCGACCGCGACGAGGATCTCTACGGCAAGACCCTGCGGCTCGCCTTCGTCGAGCGGCTGCGGGGGGAGAAGCGCTACCCCGACGTCGACGAACTGATCGCTGAGATGCATCTCGATGTCGAGGACGCGAGGCGCGTCTGTGCTGGCTTCACCCGCGCTTAGGGTCTGAAACCCGCTCTACATGCGGGATACCGGGGTCTAGGGAACCGGCCAGATCGGCGCTGCTGCCCATTGCTGCCCATTCAAGGGCTGCGTCGAACGCCTTTGGTTGCTTTCGTTGCTCTCCGACCAGCCTGTCGCGCCGCTTGATCGCCCTGGCGTACACGTCCATGGAGAACGTCGCCCGGGTGTGGCCGAGCTGTTCGGCGACGTAGACCGGGTCGTCGCCGGCGCCGAGGCGCAGGGAGGCGCAGGCGCGGCGGAGGGAGTGGGGGGTGACGGTCTCGCTGATCGGCTCGATCCCGCCGGTCTTGGCCAGCTCGATGTTGGCCAGCTTGACGGCGTGCTTGAGCCTGGACTGCGCGTTGCGGATGTTCTGCGGTCCCTTGCTCCGCTTCTTGCGGAAGATCAGATCGCTCGGCTTGGCCGTGCTGCTGCGGGCCTTGTACGCGCGCAGCTCGGAGGAGAGGCCGAGCGGCATATGGCATATCCACGGTGCGGACTCCTGCTGCGGTCTTGGCGTCGGTGACCCGGATCGTCCCGCTCGCCAGGTTCACGTCCGCCCAAGTGAGGGCGACGGCCTCTCCGATCCGCAGACCGCCACCGGCGAGCGTTGCGACCAGTGGCCGGAACGTGGGGTTGCTGGCATCGAGTAGGGCTATGAGCTGCTCGGGCCCAACCCACGAACGGCGTCGAGGCTCACCGGGCAGCCGGCGCTTCTTCCCCTTCGCCGGGTTGCGGGGGATGCGCTCGTAGTCAACGGCGAGGTCGAGGATCGTGCTGAGGTAGTGCAGGGTCTTGTTGACGCTGTTGGCCGAGAGTTTTCCTTCGCGGCGCTTGGCGTGGGCGTAGCGATCAACTCGCTCTGCGGTGATCTCCGACAGCGGCATGTCCCCGAAGGCGGGGAGCAGATGCAGTTCCAATGCCCACCTCGCGTCCTTGGCGGTGCTTGCTCGCCAATCGGGCGCGCGGGCTGAGAACCATTCTGAGGCGAAGACGTGAAAGGTGGGCTTCTCCTTCGAGACCGGCGCCGGATCGCCCGCAGGAGGGCGCCAGATGCCTCTCTCGACATCTGCGAGGACGTGGCGTAGCTCGGCCTCGGCTTTCTGCCGATTCCAGCCCCCCTCGCTGGTTCCGAGGGTGCGTGTCGGCGCTGACCCCCGGCTCGAAAGCGGAGGGCCCAGGCGCGGCCGTCCTTGGGCTCAATGACCTGTCCTGTCGGGGGGCGTGGCATCAGTTCTCTTTCTTGTTCAAGGGATCGCGGGGACGAATAGCCTTGCCCGTGCATCTGGCCTGGTTTGCGCTAAGCCGGATGCCACGGGGCCGGCGACTCCACTCGCGCGGCCCACTTTGTAGTTGGCGCGATCCTACGCACCGCTGTGCTGCTTGGCAAGATGCGGATACCCTCCGTCGATGGTCTTCGCATTCAGATACGTCCCGCCTGAGGGTGAGCCGCAGCCCATCGGAACCGGGGAGGGCAGCGGCGACACGGCCGTTGTCGACGCCTTCAAGGATCTTCGCGACCAGAGTGCGGGCGTCGGACTGCCAGCCGGCGAATACCAATACAAAGCGATGGAGCAGGGTGCGCTCCCCGGCATTATGCCCGGACTCGCGACCGGCCCCGAGTTTTGGGCGCCGTTGATCCTGGACCCGGACGGAACCATCAACGTCTAGGCCGGGGAGGGCCCGTGCAGTGCCTGCCACGCCCGGCCGAAGCTCTCGCGGCTGGTCACCGAGAAGGAGGCCACGCTCGCCGACATTCAGGTCGCTACGGCGGCGATGAGCGCTCTGGCGATCGAACCGGATTCCGGGCAGGTGCTGAAGGCCCTGGTGGGGTTGATTCAGTTGAAAAGGAACGCAGTGACCAGCGCCAAAATCAAGAAGGGGGCTGTTTCCCTCGGCAACATCAGTTCCGCTGCCCAAACCGCGCTCAAGGGGCAGAAGGGCGATCCGGGCACGAACGGGAAAAACGGGAAAGACGGGAAAAACGGAATCGACGCATCCACGACCGTGAATATTCGGACCGCGACCGGTACTGGCAGTGCCACTGCGGAATGCAAACCGAATGAGCACGTCAGCGGGGGCGGGGCAATCGACAATACGTCGGGCGGGACACTGAACTCTAGATGAGTTGTGCCACGGCGCTGTGGCGTGCGGAGGCTGAGAAGGGGACATAAGCAGACAGATCGAAGTCGGCGGTGTCTATCACCAACCGTCGATCCTGAGGAGGACCACGATGGACGCCGACCTCGATCTGCTGCTGATCTCTGTTTATTGCACCGTTGACGATCTCCTGCCGCAGAAGACCGCCAACGCCAAGCGAAGGATCACCGACGCGGAGGTCATCACGCTGTGCATCGCCCAGGCGATGCTCGGCATCCCCTCCGACGAGCGGTTCCTGGCCGCCGCCCGCCACCGACTGGGCCACCTGTTCCCGCGGCTGCCCGAGCGCAGCGCCTTCCACAAGCGCCGGCTGCGCCTCTCCGCTCGGATCGAGGCGCTGATCGCCGAGTTCGCCCGCGAAAGCCCCGGCTTCTATGACGACCTGCTGCTGGTCGACTCCACCCCGGTCGAGTGCGGGCGCTCGGTCGAGACGACCAGGCGCTCGCAGCTCGCCGACGCCGCCGACTTCGGCTACTGCGCCAGCCACAGCCGCTTCTTCTGGGGCTTTCGGCTGCACGCGCTGTTCGCGCTCGACGGCACGCCCAGGGCGCTGGCGCTGACCAGCCCGAAGGTCGACGAGAAGACCGTCTGCCTGACGCTGGTCGCGCGCTGCGAGCGCCAGCCCGGTCAGACGCTGATCTTGATCGGCGACAAGAACTTCCGCGGCAAGGACTTCGAAGCCGGCCTTGCCGAGCTCAAGGCGAAGATCATCCGCCCGCGCCGCAAGGACGAGCGCGGCCACGGCCCCCACCTGGCGCCGATCCGCCAACGGATCGAGTCGATCTTCTGGACCGCCAAGGACATCCTCACCCTCGAGCGCCACGGCGCCCGCACCCTGCACAACCTGTTTGTGCGCATGGCGATGCGCTTCGCTGCCCTGGCGGCCGCCGTGACGCTGAACCACCGCCTCGGCCGCCCCAGCCGCTCGCTGGCCTGCTACACGACCTGATCGCGTGGCACAACTCATCTAGGCCCTGGTGAACCGTCTCCCAGCCGTCGGTGAGGCCTCCTCGTCCAGAAGAACCCGATCCGACTCCCCCTTTTCAACGGCTTCCTTCTCCATCAGCGCAATCTTCTCCGGAGTCAGTTCGCCGGCGTTTTCCTCCTCGATCTTCGCCAGCCAGGCGCCTCCCTCGGCCGACTTGTCGGCGTCGACCTCAACCTTGCCGCGGTCCAGGGACTTGTCGATCTCCTCGAAGAGGGCGTCGACCAGGGTCGCCTGCGGAACCTTCCGCAGTGGCTTTCCATGGGCGAATATCAGCCCCTCGTCCTTGGCGCCGGTGATTCCGAAGTCGGCGTGGCTGGCCTCGCCGATGCCGTTGACGGCGCAGCCCAGCACCGCCACCTCGACCGGCTCGGCGTAGCCTTCCAGCCGCTGCTCGATCTCCGCCACCACTGAGTCCATGTCGAACTGCAGCCGGCCGCAGGTAGGGCAGGCGATCAGCACCGGGCCGCGCTCGCGCAGCTGCAGTGCCTTGAGGATCTCCCAGGCGACTTTCACCTCCTCCTCAGCGTGGAAAGTCGAGAGGCTGATCCGGATCGTGTCGCCGATCCCGTCGGCAAGCAGGGCTCCGAGCCCGACCGCCGATTTGAGCGAGCCCGACCATTTCGTCCCCGCCTCGGTGATCCCAAGGTGCAACGGGTAGGGCACCTTCTCCGACAGCAGCCGGTTGGCGGCGATCGTGTTCGGGACATTGGTCGACTTGATCGAGATCTTGAAGTCTTCGAAGTCGAGGCCCTCCATCAACTCGACGAACTCGACCGCGGCCCCGACCAGAGCCTCGACCGGCGCTTCGCGCTCGAGCTCGTGCAGGTGCTTGGGCAGCGAGCCTGAGTTGACCCCGATCCGCATCGGCACGTTCGCCGCGGTCGCCTTCACCGCAACCTCGGCGACTTTCTCTCGGCCGCCGATGTTGCCCGGGTTGAGGCGGATGCAATGGGCGCCGGCATCGATCGCCTTTAGCGCCAGGGTGTGGTTGAAGTGGATGTCGGCGATGATCGGGATCGGCGACTCCTTGACGATCGCCTTCAGCGCCTCCGCGTCCTTCTCACGCGGTACCGCGCAGCGGACGATGTCCGCGCCGGCCTCGGCGACCTTGTGGATCTGCTCCATCGTCGCCGCCAGGTTCGCGGTCTCGGTCTTGGTCATCGTCTGCACGACAACCGGTGCGCCACCGCCGATCGGCACGCCGCCGACGAAGATTTGGCGTTTGGAAGCCATATGAAGAGGTTATCCGGACGCGGTCGCGGACCTGTTACCGGACTTTGAACCCTTCGCCAGTGAGGTGACCGATGTCGTTCGACAGCCCGATGAAGAACAGCATCGCGACAAGCGCGAACCCGATCACGCTGGCGCGCTCCATAACCCGCAGGGATACCGGTTCCCCACGTATCTTCTCGATCACGCTCCAGAAGATGTGGCCGCCGTCGAGGGGCAGAATCGGCAGCAGGTTGATCAGGCCGAGGGAGAGGCTGACGAGAGCCAGCAGGATCAGAGCCTGTGCGAGGCCGACATCGATTGTCTGGTTCGCCACGTCGCTGGTGCCGACGATCCCGGAAATCTGCTTGCGCTCTTCGGATTCGAAGATGTGGGCGAACACGTGGAAGGTGCCGGACGCGACCATTCCCATCGAGTCCAAGGAACGGCTGGCCGCGGTCCCGAGTCCCAGCGCTTCGCGTTCTGAACCGTAGGTGAACCCGATCAGGGCTTTGCCGTTTTCCGCGCTGTATTCGGGTCGCACGGAGATCGTCCGGACGCTGCCGTCGCGCCGGATCGTGAGCTTGACCGGCGTCGCCGCCCTGCAGCCGTCGACCTGCTTGCCGGCGCATTCGTGCGCGGCCACGAGCTTGCCGAAGTTGGTGAGGCGGTCTTCTAGGTTCAGCTTGGGGAAGCTCTGGCCGTCGACGGCGAGGATCTTGTCCCCAGACTGGAGCGTCTTCGAAGCGGGCGTGGCGGACCTGATCGGCCCCACCGTCTGGTTGGTCTTCTGGGCGGCGAAGAAGTAGACCCCGAAGAGAATCGCGAACGCCAGAACAATGTTCACCGCCGGACCCGCTCCGATCACGACGATCCGCTTCCAGACCGGCTGGCGGTGGTAGGCGCGGTGCTCGACCTCCGGGGGAATCTCTTCCTCCGGGTTCATCCCGGTGATCTTCACGTAGCCGCCGAGCGGGATCGCTTTGACCCCGTACTCGGTCTCGCCGCGTTTGAAAGACCAGATCGTCGGGCCGAAGAAGAGGAAGAAGCGCTCGACTCGCATCCCGGTCGCCTTGGCGGCGACGTAGTGCCCCGCCTCGTGCAACATGATCAGCAGGCAGAGGCCGGCGAAGATGTAGACCCAGTTCATGCTGGAGTCAACCCCCGAACCTGGTCCTCGGAGCGCTGACGAGCCTCGGAATCGGTCGCGAAGAGGTCGTCGAAATGGCCGATCGGATGCGCTGTCATTTCCTCGAGCACCGCTTCGATCACCGCGGCGATGCCGGTGAACGGAATTCGCCCGTCGAGGAAGGCTGCGACGGCGACCTCGTCGGCGGCGTTGAGCACGCAGGGCGCGGTCCCTCCCGCCTCACCGGCCTCCAGCGCCAGACGCAGGCAGGCAAAGGTTCCAAGATCCGGCGCCTCGAAGGTCAGCTCGCCGACCGCGGCGAGGTCGAGCTGGGGCACGTCGACGTCGGCCCGCTGCGGGAAGTGCAGCGCGTAGGAGATCGGCACCCGCATGTCCGGGTAGCCGAGGTGCGCCAGCGAAGAGCCGTCGTTGAGGTGGATCAGCGAGTGGACCAGCGACTGCGGGTGGACGACGACGCCGAGCCGCTGGTAGGGGACGGCGAATAGGTGGTGCGCCTCGATCGCCTCGAAGCCCTTGTTCATCAGCGTTGCCGAGTCGATCGTGATCCGGCCTCCCATCCGCCAGGTCGGGTGCGCCAGGGCGTCCTCGACACTGACCCCGGCGAGGTCCTCGCGACCGCGGAACGGGCCCCCCGACGCGGTCAGGACCAGTTTCTCCACCGTCCCCGGCGCCTCGGAGCCGATCAGCTGGTGCAGCGCCGAGTGCTCGGAGTCGACCGGCAGCAGGCGGGCGCCCGTCGCCTCCGACAGCGCCATCACCAACTCCCCGCCGACCACCAGGCTCTCCTTGTTGGCGAGGGCGACATCGATGCCCTCGGTAAGGGCGACGACGGTCGAGGCAAGCCCGGCGGCGCCGACGATGCCGTTGAGGACGAGGTCGGCGCCGGAAGAGGAGATCAGCTCCCGCACTCCCTCCTGGCCCGCCAGTACGCGCCCGCTCCAATTCTCACGGGCCCGCTCGGCCGCGCTCCCGTCAGCGAGCGCGATCGCCGGCACGCCGTGCTCGCGCGCCTGCTCGACCGTCAGCTCCCAGCCGGAGTTGGCCGCCAGGCCGACCGCCTGAAGCTCCTCGGACCGGGCGACGACCGCGAGCGCCTGGGTCCCGATCGACCCCGTCGATCCCAATATCAAGACCTTCTTCATCTCAACCAGAGGATACGGAGGGCTCGAGTCTGCCCTGGCATCCGAATACCGGAAACAATGGCAGACTCACCTCAGTAGACAAGCGCGACCGAGAGGTAGTAGCCGACGACGACGGTGAAGAAGACGGCGTCGAGGCGATCGAGGATGCCGCCGTGGGGGCCGAAGAGGGTGCCGGTGTCCTTCTTGCCGAGGTCGCGCTTGAGCATCGACTCGAAGAGGTCGCCGACCGGGGCGAAGGCGGCGACGGCGGCGCCGATGATCAGCGCGTTCACGCCCGAGAGCCAGTCCTGGTAGAGCCCGGCGAACCAGAAGCCCATAGTGCCGATCAGGAAGCCTCCGATCAGGCCCTCGATCGTCTTGTTCGGCGAGATCGTGGGGGCGATCTTGTGGCTGCCGAACATCCGCCCCGTCGCGTAGGCGGCGGTGTCGGCGACAAAGGTGCCAACGAGGACGTCGACCAGCAGCGCCGCGCCGTGGTTGGGCAGGTCGCGGAGCAGGACCGCGTGGACGAGCGGGATCCCGATCCAGAAGACCCCCAGCAGCGTCACCCCCATCGAGACCGTCACCCCGTCGCGGTGGCGGTCGCCGGCGCCGAAGGCGAACAGCAGCGGGAACGAGGCGGCGAGGATCATCAGCACGTTGAAAGCGGTGCCGAAGTGGGCGGCGACGACCAGGGCGCCGACGGCGATGTAGGCGGGGATCGCGATCGGCCGCGATTCCTCGGTCATCGCGATGTACTCGCGCAGGCAGGCGCCACCGATCGCGATCATCGCGACCGCGAAGACGATCCCGCCGGCGACCGTGATCGCGATCGCGAAGACGATCCAGGGCAGCGCCACGAGCACCCGTTTGGCGGTCTCGCCGTTGAGGCCGCGGCGGCGAGGCTCGCGCGGCGGTTTCGGCGGCGGCGGCTCGTCCTCGAACATCTCGTCGTCAAAGAGTTCGACGGTCATGCCCGCGCTCCGAAGCGGCGCTGGCGCGACTCGTACTCGCCCAGGGACTCCTCTAAGGCGGCGCGATCAAAGTCGGGCCAGAGCTCCTCGCGGAAGACCAGCTCCGAGTAGGCGCACTGCCAGAGCAGGTAGTTGGAGAGGCGCTGCTCGCCGCTGGTTCGTATCAGGAGGTCTGGGTCGTGCATCTCGGGTGCGTAGAGGTGGCGGCGGAACTCCTCCTCAGAGTCCCCCTCAAAGCTTCGCGCCGCGTCGACGATCTCCGCCCTGCCGCCGTAGTTGAAGGCGACGAAGAGGACGATGCGATCGTTCGCCGCGGTCGTCTCTTCCGCCGACTCCATCCGCTCCACCAGCTTCGGCTCGACGCCCTCGCGGCGGCCGACGAATCGCATCCGCACCCCTTCCTCGTCGAGCTCCGGGGTTTCGGAGGAGATCCGCTCGCCGAACATCTTCATCAGGCCCTGGACCTCCTCGGCGGAGCGGCTCCAGTTCTCGGTCGAGAACGAGAACACGGTCAACTCCTCGACGCCGAGCTCGGCGGCGTCGCGCAGGCGAGCCTTGACCACGTCGGCCCCGGCCCGGTGCCCCTCGATCACCGGCAGCCCACGCCGCTGCGCCCAGCGGCCGTTGCCGTCGGTGATGATCGCCACGTATCTGGGCGCGGTCACGGGCGCTGGGATTCCCGCGAGGAGGCGCAGAACCGCCTCACACCTCGAGGATTTCCTCTTCCTTGCCCTTGAGGAGGGAGTCGATCTCGGCGATCGCGTCGTCGGTCTGCTTCTGCAGCGAGGCCTCGGCGCGGCGCTCGTCGTCCTCGCCGGCTTCGCCATCCTTCTTCAGTTCGCGCAGGTCGTGCATGACGTCGCGACGGACGTTTCGGATCGCGACCCGGCCCTCCTCAGCAACCCCGTGGACGACCTTGACCATCTCGCGGCGGCGCTCCTCGGTCAGCTCGGGGATCTGCAGCCGGATCACGTTGCCGTCGTTGCTTGGCGTGAGGCCGACGTCGGACTCGCTGATCGCTTTCTCGATCCCGCCCAGGGCGCCCTTGTCGAAGGGGGTGACCGTGAGCAGTCGGGCGTCGGTGGTGGCGATGTTGGCCAGCTGCTTGAGCGGCGTCGGGTTGCCGTAGTAGTCGACGACGATGCGGTCGAGCAGGTGTGGTGAGGCGCGCCCCGTGCGCACTGTGGCCAGCTCGCCGCGGCTGGAATCGACCGACTTGGTCATCCGCCCCTTGGCGTCTTCGAGCAGTTCGTCGATCAGCTCCACGGTTCCCGTTCCTCGCTATGCGGCCGGTCCGTTGGAGACCAGCGTTCCCACCTTCTCGCCGGAGACGATCCTATCTATGTTCAGCTCGTCGCCCACGTTGAAGACGTAGATCGGCAGGTCGTTGTCCATGCAGAGCGAGAGCGCCGTGGAGTCCATCACCTTGAGGCCACGCTCGATCGCTTCGCGGTGGGTGATCGCGGCGATGAACTTCGCCTCCGGGTGGGTGGCCGGGTCGGCGTCGTAGACTCCCTCCACCCCGTTCTTGGCCATCAGGATCGCCTCGGCGTGGATCTCCAACGCGCGTAGCGCCGCTGCCGTATCCGTGGTGAAGAACGGGTTGCCGGTGCCGGCGGCGAAAATCACCACCCGCCCCTTCTCCAGGTGGCGCATCGCGCGGCGGCGGATGTAGGGCTCGGCGACCTCCTTGACGTCGATAGCCGACATCACCCGGGTGTGCTGCCCGAGCCGCTCCAGGGCGTCCTGGAGGGTGAGGGCGTTGAGCACGGTCGCGAGCATCCCCATGTAATCGCCGGTGGCGCGGTCCATGCCCTGCGCCGCCGCCGCGAGGCCCCGGTAGATGTTGCCGGCGCCGACCACGATCGCCACCTCGACACCACGGTCGCGGACGGCGGAAACCTGTTTTGCGATCCGATCCACCTCGACGCCGTCGGTGCCGTAGTCAAGGCTGCCCATCAGGGCCTCGCCGGAAAGCTTCAGCAGGACGCGCTTGAAGCGTGCCACTCTTACGAGACTGCGTACCAGGCGTAGTCGAGGAGCTCGATGCCGCGCTCCTTCAGGTATTGCGCGACAGCGCCGGTCGCCTCGTCCGCGCGGTACCAGGTCTGCTCGGTCAGGACCGACTCGCCGAAGAACTTCTTGTTCAGCTGGCCCTCGACGATCTTCTCGCGGACGTTCTCCGGCTTCGAGAGCACTTCGTCAGATTTGGAGAGAATCTCGCGCTCGGCGTCGACGAGCTCCTGCGGGATCTCGGCTCGCGTGCCGTACGTCGGACGGGCGAACGTGAGGTGCAACGCGAGACTGCGCGCGGCAGCCGGGTCGCCGCCCTTCGTCCGCACGATCGCGCCCACCTTGTTCGCTGGTGAGTGCACGTAGAAGGTCAAGTGCTCGTCGGTCGACGCCTCCATGCGCTTCGCCCCGACGACCTGGATGTTCTCCCCGAGCTTCGCCGCGAGTGCGACTCGCTCATCCTCGAGTGACGCCGCGTCCCCGCCGTCGAACACCGTCTTCAAGAGCTTCTCGGCATAAGCGAGGAAGTCCTCGTTGTTCG
>DATAIY010000063.1:0-6259 GCA_036262475.1 Solirubrobacterales bacterium | reverse complement strand
ACGAGATCCTCCCGCGAGCGGGTCAGCGCCCGCGGCGCCTTGGTCTCATCACCGTCGGGCCGCAGCGCCCGGAAGCGGTGGGTGTCGGTGCGGGCCAGCTCGGCCAGCAGGTAGGCGTCGAAGCGATCGGACTTGCCGTGGGCGATCGCGTAGCGCGAACGGGCGGCCTTCAACTGGTTGGGGTGGATCGCCAAGACCCCCAGGCCGGCGACAAGCAGCCGCTCGACCAGGATGCCGTCGGGCCGCTCGATCGCCACCCGGGCGACCCCGAGCTGGACAAGCCTGCTTGCGAGACCGGCGATCCCACGCTCGTCGTGGGCCGCCGAGAAGCGCTCATTCACTCGCCCCTCTTCGCTGACGCAGACCTCGTGGGCCTTGCTCGCCCAGTCGATCCCAGCGGTCGGTTTTCCTGCCATGCTTCCTCCTCGGTCGATTCGCTTCGGCTGATAGCCGGCCGCGATGAGCCGCTGCGCGTGCTGATTGGGTGGCGTTCACCGACGCCACGCCCTGTTGGCGCTTCGGGCACCTCGCACCGCCGGGAGGCGCTGGTCTCACGCGGGCCGTCTGTGCGGCTAGCGAGCGTGGCGCTCTCACGGCGGCGGTCGGCTCTATGCGCTGAACGGAATCAGAGGACGGCATCCCTGCGGTCGGCCTCTCCCTCACGAATCCGCAATCAGCACGGGCAGGTTGACCAATGAGCGAGAGGCCAGAGGTGAGCTTGCGGCGCTTCGAGCCCGGCGACGGAGCGGCTGTGCACCGCTGGTTCAACAACCCGGCGGCGACGGCTTCGCTGATGGAGCAGCGCGACGGCTTCTCGATGGAGCAGGCCGAGGGCTGGGCGCGGCGGGCGATGGACGACTCCGGCGAGGACCGCAAGTTCGCGATCGTCGTCGGAGGCTACGAGGAGCCGGTCGGCTTCACCGCGCTCTACGGCCTCTTCCGCCAGACCGCGCCGGAGCTGGGGGCGCTGATCGGCGACGACGTGCGCGGCAAAGGCGTCGGCCGCCGCGCCGAGGCGCTGACGATCGCCAAGGCCTTCGACGAGTACGGAGCGCACAGGGTGTACGGTCGCATCCCCGCCCGAAACGAGATCGCCAAGAAGACCGTCACCAGCCTCGGCTGGGTGTACGAGGGAACGATGCGCGGCCACCTGCGTCGGGACGGTGAGCCGGCCGACGACTGCGAGATCTGGGGCGTGCTCCCGGACGAGTTCCGGGCCGCTGCGGCGGACCTGCTCGGGTGAGCGAGCCAATCGCCCGGGCCGAATTGATCGGGGACCGGCGCGAAGCCGCGGTCGGTGAAGACTTCTTCCGCTCGCGCCCGTTCCTGGATGCGGAGGCCGCCACCCACACGCTGCGGATCGAGGCCGCGGACGGCGTCGAGCTGCTGGCGCCGCTGATCGTGCGCCCGGTTGGCGACGGCCCCGAGCACGACGCGATCTCCCCCTACGGCTACCCTGGCCTCGCCCCACCCGCCAGCTCGACGGTAGGTGCTGTGCTTGACCCGTCCACGATCGACTTCTCCGCCACCGGCCTCGTCAGCGTCTTCCTCCGCCACCGCCTCGATGCGGTGCCGTTGAGCGGCGCCAGCGAGCGCAACGTCGTCCAAGTCGCCGACCCGGCACTGCCCGCGAAAAGTCGCCCCAGCGACCGCCGCCAGGTCCGCCGGAATCTCGAGGCCGGCTACGAGCTCACGCTCGTCCCCGGCGGCGAGACGACCGCCGTCCAGCGGAGCGGCTTCCTCGACCTCTACGAGCAGACGATGCGCCGGACCGGCGCCGGCGCGCACTACTTCTTCGGCGCCGCCTACTTCGACCGGGTGCTCGAAGCCGACCGCACCTGGCTCGCCCTCGCGACCGCCCCCGGCGGCGGGCTCGCCGCCGCCTCGATCGCCGCCGTCAGCGACGGCTACCTCCACTACTACCTCAGCGGCAGCGCCGATTCGCACCTCCGCGACTCGCCGATGAAGAACGTCGTCGCCCGCCTCGTCAAACACTCGACCGACCTCGCCCTCCCCCTCAACCTCGGCGGCGGCATCGCCCCCGGCGACCCCCTGGAGGAATTCAAGCGAGGCTTCGCCAACCGCGAGCACCCCTGGCAAACCTCCGAGCTCGTCTGCGACCCCGAGAAATACAAGCTCCTAAGCGCCGGCCGTGACGTGGGACCCTTCTTCCCCGCCTACCGAGCCTAGCCAGCTATTTCAGCCGGGCGTTCCTCCTGCGGGTGGCCTGGTGGCGGGGGGATGCCGCCACGACAGGACCCGCGGGCCGGAGACCCGCTTAATTCGGTTCGGCCGGGGTCGGCCCCGTGAACACGAACGCCTGCACCGGCTCGCCCCCGTACCTGCCCCAGGTCGCCTTGCCGAAGGCGCGGATCGCGTCGAGCGTGATCGACCCCTTGTAGGTGGGGCAGCCGATTAGGTTGGTCCAGGTGGTCGCGGCCACCGCATAGGGCATGTTTTCGTTTGGGAAGAGCAGCGTCGCCCCGTACATCGTGTCGTAGAGGCCCTTCAGCGCGAGCTGGTCTTCTTCGGGCAGGTCCGGCGCGTACTGGATCTCCAACCGGCCATGCTCGAGCGAGTGGACGAAGTCGATTTCCGCCGGCATTTCGCGGTAGGCGCCGTCAGCCTGCTGGTAGGGCGGTTCCACGTGGGTGCCGGAGGTCGGCGGGTTGGTTTCGTAGTCTGGCGTCGGCGACCCGGGGGGGATGTGTTCGTGACCCTCGTCCTTGAGGTGCAGCCGCAGCTTGCAGCCGGCCTGTTTGGCGGCGGTCTGGAGGTTCGTGACCTTCACCGCGGGCGGCGGGGTCCCGGCCCTTTCGTCGGGCTGAATCCCGTTGGTCGAGCCGTAGGAGGCGTTGAGGTTGATGTGGGCTTCGCCGCCGCTGTTGCCACTGCCGCCACCACCGCTGGCGAGGACGATTACGACCACCGCCACTGCCAGCACCACGACGGCGCCGACGCCGTAGGCGATCGTCAGCCGCTTGCGATCCGAGCTCGACTGCTCCGTCTCTTTGTCGAGCCGGCGCTGGCGCAGCGCTTCCCTTTCCTCCTTCCGTGTCGCCATCTGTGGCCGGGCAGCTTAGTCGGCGCCGCGGGTGAGGGCGCCGGCGTCGCCGCGGGTCCGCTCCCAGGGACGGGAGGCTCGCAGCGCGCCCAGCACAGCGCGGGTCGCGGGCGCCCGGTTGAGCGCGTAGAAGTGGATGCCGGGAGCACCGGCGATCAGCAGCTCCGCGCACTGCTGGGCGGCGTAGGCGACGCCGAGCTCGAACTCCCGCTCCGGGTCGCCGCCGGCCGCTTCGAAGGCCGCTTCCAGCGGCGCCGGGATCGAGGCGTCGCAGAGGTCGCAGATCCGTTTCGTCTGGGCAAAGCTGGCTACCGGGATCACGCCGGCGAGGATCGGCACTTCGATCCCGCGCCGCCGCGCCGCCCGCACGAAGTCGAAGTAGACCTGGTTATCGAAGAAGAGCTGGGTTATCAGAAAGCCGGCGCCGGAGTCGACCTTCGTCTTCAGGTAGGAGAGGTCGGTCTCGAGGTCGGGAGCCTCGGGATGCACCTCCGGGAAGCAGGCGCCGCCGATCGCGAAGTCCCAGCCGCCCGCGATGAAGGCGGCCAGCTCGGCGGCGCTGCCCAGGCCGCCCTCGACCTGAACGAAGTCCCCCGCACCGCGCGGCGGGTCGCCGCGCAGCGCGAAGACGTTCTCGATCCCGGCCGCGGCGATCAGGTCCAGGGTGCCCCCCAGGCCCTCGGTCGTCTCACCGACACAGCTGAGATGGGCCATCGTCTCGAAGCCGAAGTCGTCCTTCAGCGACTTGGTGATCTCGACCGTGCCGTCGCGAGTGCCGCCGCCGGCGCCGTAGGTGACCGAGACGAAGTCGGGCTCCAGGTGCTCCAGTGCCCGCGCGGTCGAGTACAGCTGCTCGGTCGCCTCCGCGGTCTTCGGCGGGAAGAACTCGACCGAGAAGGTCGGTTGCCCGGCGGCGATGATCTCGTCGATGCGCATCCGCGCAGGGTACCGGCGCCCGGCTCAGGCGGAGGTCTTGCGCGCGGCGACCCGGGCCTGGAAGTAGGCCTGGATGTCCTCCAGGTGCTTGCCCTTCGTCTCGGGGACGAACTTCCAGCAGAACCAGAGGGTCAGCATTCCAATCCCGCCGTAGATCTAGAATGCGCCGGTGCGGCCGGCGGCTTCGATCAGCAGCAGGAAGGTCAGGGAGACGATGAAGTTGAAGGTCCAGTTCGCCATTGTTCCCAGACCCGCCGCCTTGCTGCGCACGGCGAGCGGGTAGATCTCGGCGTTGAGCAGCCAGAAGATCGGCCCGAGGCTGATCGCGAAGGAGGCGACGTAGGTCATCAGGCTGACGATCGCGACGATCGAGGCGAAGGTGCTGCCGCCACTGCCGATGAAGGCGGCGCCGAGGGCGAAGAGCGAGACGATCATCCCGGAGACGCCGATGATCAGCAGCGTCCGCCGGCCGGCCGCGGTCGAGCAGCCGCAGCGCGAGGACGGTGAAGCCGACGTTGAGGATGCCGACGCCGACCGCGGCCAGGATCGAGCCGGCAGAGGAGTTGACGCCGGTGATTTCGACGATCGTCGGCGCGCGGTAGATGACGGTGTTGATGCCGGTCACCTGCTGCAGGATCGCGAGCCCGACCCCGACGAACAGCGCCGCTTTCACCACCGGCTGCAACAGCTCGCTCCAGGCCCCCGGCTTGTCGTCGAGGCTCTCCTTGATCTCTTCCAGCTCGATGTCGATCGTGTCGGGGTCGTCGACACGGATCTTCGCCAGCGTCGCCCGCGCCGGGAAGTCGTCGCCGGTCATCATCAGCCAGCGCGGGCTCTGCGGCATCCGCAGCATCCCGAAGCCGAGCGCCAGCGCCGGCACACAGCCGAGGCCCAGCATCCAACGCCAGCCCTCGCTGTCGTTGAATGCGAGGCCGACCAGATAGGCGACGAGGATCCCGATCGTGACCGCCAGCTGGAAGAAGCTGACCAGGCGCCCGCGGCTCTCCGGCGGCGCCACCTCGGAGACGTAGACGGGGCAGCCGCGGAAGCGAGCCCGATCGCGACCCCGATCACGATCCTGGCGATGACCAGGATCTCGGCTCCCGGGCCGCGGCGCTGGCGAGGGCGCCGATGATGAAGATGCCGGCGGCGAGCAGGATCATCAGCCGCCGTCCGTAGGTGTCGGCCGCCGGGCCGCCGATTGCTCCGATCGGGACCGCGGCGAAGACCAGTCCCTGGGCGAAGTTGCCGAGGTCGAAGTCCTGCTTGATGAAGAGCAGGGCGCCGGCGATGATCCCGGTGTCGTAGCCGAACAGCAGGCCGCCGAGGCCGCTATCGCAGCGGTCAGGACCACGTTGCGCCGTGCCCGCCGAGCGGACGCCTCAGATCCCTCGTTCATCCCGGCGGGGACCGAACATCGGCACGGGGTCCAGTGCCACCCTCGCCTAGAAGTCTCTAAACGCGGATTTTGCGGAAACGTTGCAAACGCACCCCTGGCGCGCCCGCGGAGCAGCCGCTAGATTCGCACTGCGACCGGGAGAGACCGGTTCCCACGGAAGCCAAGTGGGGAGCGGCCTCAGAAGGTGGCGCGACGAGCTTCTAAGCGCGAAGGCTACGTGCGAGGCAGGCAGACGAACGCCATCACCGGTCGTTTTTTTCGTGCGCCGAGGCGGCGTCCGACTCGCCGCCTAGCGTTGCGCCTGGCCTTGGGAGACCTGCCCTCCCCGGCCGGCGACCGGGGCGTATCGCATCGGGAGCCGGGCGTCGCCGGCAAACCCCGTGAGCTTTGCCTGCGACTAGCCCGCCCGCTCCCACCTAATCGAAGCAGGCGGCGATCGTCTCGCCGGAGACGCCGCGGTCAGAGGTGACGGCGGCGCGCACTCCGCTCCAGCCGCGATCGGCTGAACGCTGGACCGCTCCCTGGCGGCCCTCGACCGCGAACGGGAAGCTGCGACCGGGATCTCCGGCGTCGTCGAAGGGGGCGGCGACGATCCGCCGCCGGCTCTCCCTCCCCGCTGGCGCGATCGGCGAACCGATAGGAGACGACCGCGAGGTTCCCCTCGCCGGGTCTCGGTTCGCGCCGGTGTCGGTGCCAGGCTGTCGCCGGCGGCTGCCGGGCTCCGAGCGCCCGTCCAAGGCCTCGCTTCCTCGTGCAACTCCGCCGGGTCCCACCATTGCGGGTGCTCGCGTGGCCCGCGGGGGCTGTCGGCCTCGAAGTGCTCGCGCCGGCGGGTCGACCCCCAGCGGCTGGGCCAGAGC
>DATAIY010000062.1:0-9936 GCA_036262475.1 Solirubrobacterales bacterium | reverse complement strand
CTACCTGCTGAGCCAGCAGCTCGGCCATCTCAACCTCAAGCACCTGCTGGAAGACATCTCGAACACGCTCGGCGCCTGGACCTATCTGCTGGTCGGCGTCTTCGCCTTCGCCGAGACCGGCGCCTTCGTCGGCCTCGTCGTCCCCGGCGAGACGGTGATGCTGCTCGGCGGCGCCGTCGCCGGGCAGGGTGCGATCGACATCTACCTGCTGATCGCCGTCGCCTGGTTCTCCGCCTGGTTGGGGGACACGACCAGCTTCTTCATCGGCCGCCGCCTCGGCCGCGAGTTCGTGATGACGCACGGCCCCCGCTTCGGCATCAGCCACGAGCGCTTCGAAAAGGTCGAGGACTACTTCTCCCGCCACGGCGGCAAGACGATCTTCATCGGCCGCTTCATCAGCCTCGTCCGCGCCTTCGCCCCCTTCATCGCCGGCAGCTCGGGGATGCGCTACCGCGCCTTCGTCCCCTACAGCATCCTCGGCACCGGGCTCTGGGCCAGCGCCCACATCCTCGTCGGCTACTTCTTCTCGCGCAGCATCGAGACGGCCGGCAAGTACGCGGCCAGAGGCGCCTTCCTGCTCGCCATCCTGATCGTTGTCGTTGCCGGCTCGATCTTCCTCTATCGCCACTTCCGGATTGAGGAGAACCGCCGTTCAGCCGTGCGCTGGATGGCCGCCCACTCGGCCACCCGCTGGCTGGTCGTGCTCGGGCGCCGCTACGAGCCGCAGCTGCGGTTCTTCTGGAATCGCGTCACCCCGGGCGGCACCTTCGGGCTCGAGTTCACCTCGCTGATGGCGACGCTGGCCGTCGCCCTCTTCGTCCTGATCGCCTACATCGTCGTCGTCGGCCGCGAAGCGGGTCCGACCCCGGGTGACGAAACCGCGCTGGAAGTGGTCGAATACCTCCACAGCGGCTTCCTGATCGGCGTTTCGAAGGTCATCACCGCGCTCGGCTCGGGCGTCTTCACCTGGTCCCTGACGGCGGTCTGCGCGGCTCTGCTCGCCTGGCGCCGGCGCTGGACCGAGTTCTGGGTCCTGCTGGCGGGGATGATGATCGCATCGGTCGGCTTCCACGAGATCAAGGATGCGGTCGACCGGCCGCGTCCGGCCGGGCCCGCCGAGGTCACCGCCGCCGGCTCCTCCTTCCCCAGCGGTCACGCCGCGCACTCGGTCCTCTATGTCTGGCTGGCGGTGACGATCGCCCTCCGCCTGCGGCCGGGGATGACCCGCGCCGCCGCCGTCGTCACCGCCGGGTTCGTGCTGACGGTCCTGGTCGGCCTCTCCCGCGTCTACCTCAACGTCCACTACCTCAGCGACGTCAGCGCGGGCTGGGCGCTGGGGGCCGCGGCGTTCTCCTTCTGTGCCGCCGTCGGCCTTGTCATCTCCCAAGTACGGCAGAATCCACGCCAGTGACCGTTCTCGCGCTGGCCAAACTCGGCCATCAGTACCTCCTTTACGGCGTCGCCGGCCTGATTTGCCTGGTCGCCTTCGTCACGCTGATCCTCAGCCCCGCCCTCAGTGCCCACGGGCGGGTCTGGGAGAAGGCTGCCGCCGGGTTCCTCGCGGTCTTCGTTCTCGTCGCCCTCGTGCTCGGCGGAGTCGTGATCGGGCTTGCGATCGTCTACTACTACACCGACATCGTCAACTTCCTCCACGGCGAATAGCCGGGCAGCAGGGATAATGAGGCCATGCCCGCCACCTCGAAGGGGAGTAAAATCCCTGCAAAAGCAGAAGATCCGGGGCTTCTTGACGCACTCTCCGAAGCGGTCGAGTCGGGCGCCGGCCTGCCCGCGGTGGCTCGGGCGGCGGCGCGCCTGCTGGGCGCCAGCGTCGCCCTGATCGACCGCTCCAGCGCCGTTCTCGCGGTCGCCGGAGCCTCGCCGGATCAGGAGCAGAAGCTGCTTTCCGGCGGCGACCGGGTGACGAGGGTCGAGCTTCGAGTTGCCGACGCCGCCGTCGGCGAGCTCCGCTACCGGGCGACGGCGCCGCCGGACCCGGCGATCGCCCGGATGGTGACGACGCTGCTGGCGCTCGAGTTGGAGCGCTCGCGCGCTCCGGAATGGGCGAGCGAGGAGGTGGCGAGCGCATTCGTCGCCGCCGTGCTGGCTCGCGAAGTGACCGATCGCGGCGACATCGTCGCCCGCGCCGCCGAGCTCGGTGCCGACCTCGACCGTGGCGCCGGCGTCCTCGTCCTCCGCGCCGCGCCGCGAGCGGCACAGACGGGTGAGTGGCGGGAGCGGGTCCTGACCCTGGCGATGCGGACGCTGCGATCGCTGGCTCCCGGTTCGCTGGCGACCACCGACGACAGCGAGGTTGCGGCCGAGGTCTCGGTGATCGTCCCCGCCGAGGACGACGAGCGCCTGGCCCGCGCCGCCGCTGGCCTGGCGCGCGAGCTCGACGACAGCCTCTCCGGCTTTCACATGACGACCGGCCGCAGTCGTCGTTGCGCCGATCCGGTCGATCTCTACCGCGCCGGCAGCGAGGCACGGCTGGCGGTCAACGTCGGCGAGGCCGAGGGCCATGCGACGCTGGCCTTCGAGGACACCGGCGCCTACCGGCTGCTGCTGCCGGCGATGAGCGAGGATCCCGGCGAGCTCGAACGCTTCTACGCGGAGACGATCGAGCCCCTGGCGAGCTACGACGAGCAGTACGAGACCGAGTTGGTCGCGACGGTCGAGGCCTACCTCGACAACGACGGCAACGTCGCCGCCACCGCCAAACAACTCTTCACCCACCGCCACACCGTCCGCTACCGGCTGGAGCGGGTCCGCGAGCTCTGCGGGCACGACGTCTCGGCCACCGAGGGTCGCGAGAAGCTCGGTCTCGGCCTGAAGGCGATGCGGGTCCTCGGCATCGCCTCCCCGCGCGGACCGGCGCTCGAGCCCGGCGCCAAGGGCGGCAAAGTGACCCGCAGCGCGCCGGAGGAGTAAAACTCAGGGCGCGCTGGGGAGTCGGCTAATGGTAGGCCACGGGCTTTTGGTGCCCGCCGTCCCGGTTCGAGTCCGGGCTCCCCAGTCGCCGTGAATCGTCGCTCGGTCCAAGCCCAGCGCCGGCCGGAACGAGACCTGCATTTTGCCCGTATGCGGTGGTAAATGCAGGTCTCGTTCCGGCCGAATGCGTCCGCGAGGCCGCATAGGCTTTTTTTGTGGAGATCGGAGGAGCGTCGATGGACCCGGAGGTCCGCGAGGGCCTGGCCCGGAGCTGGAAGGCTCTGATGACCGTCGGCGTGCTGGCGATCTTCGTCGGCTGCATCGCGATCCTCGTGCCCGCCGTCGCCGCGGTCGGGACCGCGATCTTCATCGGCTGGATCCTGGTCATCGCCGGCGCCTTCCTGGTCGCCGCCGCCTTCTCGGCGCACTCGATCGGCACCGTCGTCCTTCGCCTGCTCTGGGCCGCCCTGACCGTCGTCGTCGGCGTCTGGCTGATCGTCGAGCCCCACAACGGCACCCTCACCCTGACTCTCGTCCTCGGCATCTACTTCCTCTTCATGGGTTTGACCCGGATTGCCGTCGCCTTCGCCGGCCGCGGCCAGGCCAACGCCGGCCTGGTCGGCCTCAGCGGCGTCGCCGGCCTGCTGATCGGCATCCTCGTCCTCGCCAAGTTCCCCAGCTCCGCCGACTGGGCGATCGGTCTCCTCGTCGGCATCGACCTCATCTTCGCCGGCTGGACTCTGACCTCAGTCGCTTTCGTGGGCCGGGACCTTTCCCGCCCGAGTACCTGACGCGCCTGGAGCAGCGCATCCAGCGACTACAGGGAGCGGTGCGAGTGCAAAGCGCGAGTTCCTCGGTCGCTCGTGTGCAGGGCACACCACGCTCCCCGCGTCCCTGACCTGCTTGCTCCAGACACGCCAGGGGATTGTGGTTGCTGGTCGTGGGACGGCGCTCCTCGCACCGGTGGCGCCGGTCGGGGTGGACTCCGCCGCCCGGAGGCTGCGAAGGGCAAGGAGGGTGCCCCTACCGGCGACAGGACCCGTGCGCCGGAGCCGCCCACCTGACAGGACCCGCCCTCCGCCAATACGATTCCGGGGTGAGTTCGCCACTGGTTCTCGTCATGGCGGCGGGCGAGGGCACCCGTATGCGCTCCTCGACGCCGAAGATGCTGCACCCCGTCTGCGGGCGGGCGATGGTCGCCTGGCCGATCCTCGCCGCCCGCGAGGCCGGTGCCGGGCGGGTGGCGGCGATCGTCTCGCCGGGGAAGGATCTGTCGGCGGGCCTTCCGGCCGATGTCGAGACCGTCGAGCAGCCTCAGCCCGACGGCACCGGCGGCGCGATCCGGGCGGCGCTGGCGCTGATCGAGGCGAGCGAGACCGTCCTCGTCCTCTCCGGCGACGTGCCGCTGATCTCGACCGAGACGATCGGCGGCCTGCTCGAGGCCCACGCCGCGACCGACGCCGCGGCGACGATGCTGACGATCGAGCTCGAGGACCCCGGCTCCTACGGCCGCGTGGTCAGGGGCCCCGGCGGCGCGGTCGAGCGGGTTGTCGAGGCCAAAGCCGCCGGCGACGCCGGCGCCGGCCAGCTGGCGATCCGCGAGGTCAACGCCGGCACCTACGCCTTCGACGCGGCGCCGCTCGCCGCCGCACTGGCGACGCTCTCCAACGACAACGCCCAGGGCGAGTACTA
Organism: Solirubrobacterales bacterium; assembly: GCA_036262475.1. Lineage (GTDB taxonomy): Bacteria > Actinomycetota > Thermoleophilia > Solirubrobacterales > 70-9 > VAYN01. The sequence goes on along the minus strand of DATAIY010000062.1, from coordinate 5,316 downwards.
CCTGCCCGAGGTATTTCCGGCGCTGCGCGAGGCCGGTCATACCGTAGCCGCCCACATCGCCGAGGACATCGCGGTGACGATGGGTGTCAACAACCGGGTCGATCTCGCCGCGGTCGAGGCCGAGGCGCGCGGGCGCCTGCTCGAGCGCCACATGCTCGCCGGCGTCACCATCGTCGATCCCGGCACGACCTGGATCGACGCCGGCGTCGAGATCGAAGCCGACGCCCGGATCGAGCCCGGCACCAGCCTGCATGGGGAGTCCAGCGTCGGCGCCGGTGCCGTGGTCGGGCCGATGACGACGCTCGTCGACAGCGCCGTGGGCGCCGAGTCCAGTGTCGTCCACTCCTACCTGCTCGAGTGCGAGGTCAGTGACGGCTGCTCGGTCGGGCCCTTTGCCTACCTGCGGCCGGGGGCGATCCTTGATCGGGGAGCCAAGGCGGGCACCTTCGTCGAGATCAAGAACTCACATATCGGCAAGGGCGCCAAAGTCCCGCACCTGTCCTATGTGGGCGACGCCGACGTCGGCGGCGGCAGCAACCTGGGCGCCGGGACGATCACCGCCAACTACGACGGATTCCGCAAGAGCCGGACCGTGATCGGCGTCGACGTTCGCATCGGCGTTGACACGATGCTGATCGCGCCGGTAGAAGTCGGGGACTCCGCCTACACTGGCGCTGGCGCAGTGATCAAGGACGATGTGCCCGAGGGGGCGCTGGCGGTCAGCGAGAACGCGCAACGAAACATCGACGGATACGCGGCGGCGAAGGCGGCGAAGATGCGAGAGGAACAGAACCCGTGAGCACGATCGAGGATCAGCCGCAGGTGGGCACGGCGATCGAACACGACTACACGAAGCGGATGATGGTCTTCGGCGGCCGCAGTTCGATGGACCTCGCCGCCAAGGTCGCCGGCAAGCTCGACCTCGACCTCGGCGCGGTGACCCTGAAGACCTTCGCCAACGGCGAGGTCTACTGCCGCTACGAGGAGTCGATCCGCGGCGCCGACGTCTTCATCGTGCAGTCGACCTGCGCCAACGAGCAGAGCGGGATGACGCCGAACGACTCGCTGATCGAGATGCTGACGATGATCGACGCGGCCCAGGGCGCCTCCGCCCACCGGATCATCGCCGTGATGCCCTGGTACGGCTACGCCCGCCAGGATAAGAAGTCGGCCCCGCGCGAGCCGATCTCCGCCCGCATCGTCGCCAAGTGCCTGGAGGGTGTGGGCGTCGACCGCGTCCTCACCATGGACCTCCACGCCGGCCAGGTGCAGGGCTTCTTCCACGTCCCGGTTGACCACATGACCGCGATGCCGATGCTGACCCAGTGGTTCGTCGACCAGGAACTAAAAGACGAGCTGGTGATCGTCTCCCCCGATGCCGGCCGGGTCAAGACCGCGCGCAACTTCGCCCGCCGGGTCGGCACCCACTGGGCGGTGATGGAGAAGGAGCGCCCCGCCCAGCAGGTGGCCGAGATCGGCTACGTGGTCGGCGACGTCAAGGGCCGCACCGCGGTCCTCGTCGACGACATGATCGACACCGCCGGCACGCTCTGCGCGGCCGCCCAGACGGTGCTCGACGAGGGTGCCGCGCGGGTCATCGCCTGCGCCACCCACGGCGTCTTCTCCGGTCCCGCCTATGAGCGTCTCGCCTACGAGAACTCGGGAATCGAGCGGATCGTCGTCAGCGACACGCTGCCGCTGCGCCTGGGTGCGCCCGACAACATCACCGTGCTCTCCACCGCCAGCACCTTCGCAGACTCGATCCGGCGCATCTTCACCGACGACTCGGTCTCCGAGATCTTCGCTGGCGAGAACCAGCTCTTCTAGTGCCCGACGGCCTGCGCCTGGTCGGCCACAAGGGCGCCGACATGATCACTCCCGGCAATACCCTGGAGAGCTTCTCCGCCGCGGTCGAGGCCGGCGTCGACACGATCGAGCTCGACGTCCTCTGGCTGCAGGATTCCCACCTGCCGCTGGAGCAGCGGGCGCCGCTCGTGGTCGCCCACGACTGGGCGGACGCCGAAAGCCGCTCGCCGCTGAAGCTGACCGAGGCGCTCGATGCATTCCTCCAGCCGCCCCTGGACACGGTCGAGATCAACCTCGACATCAAGCTCCCCGGGCGCGAGGAGGAGATCGTCGTGGCGCTGCGGGAGCGGGACCTCGTCGGCCGGGCGATGATCTCGACGATGGAGCTCTATTCGCTGGGGCGGATCCTCGATCTGGAACCGCAGCTGCGACGGGGCTGGACCTATCCCAAAGTGACCAAGGACTGGCGCTCCAAGCGCTGGGCGAAGTTGCCGATGATGGGCGCCCTGGTCGGAATGAGGCTGCGGCTGCCGGGGCTTGCGGCGGAGAAACTGCCGAAGTTCAACGTTGCCGCGATGTGGGTCTACCACCCGCTTGTCAGCCCTCGCCTCGCACGCATCTGCGAGCTCGCGGAGGTTGAGCTGATCGCCTGGACCGTCGACGACGAGGCGCGAATGCGGACTCTGGTCGACGCCGGCGTCACCGGCCTCTGCTCCAACGACCCGCGTCTTTTCGACCGCATCGGACCTTGACCCCCCTGTAGCGGGGTCAAAGTCGGCTGGGTCGAGTCAGACCGTGCCGGGAGTGGCGGTCGGGGGGGCGTTGCGGCCGCCCCTCCGCTTCACCGCGGACTCAAGCTCCTCGGGGGTGAAGCCACCGACCGCCTCGCCTTCGACGGCGTAGCGGTAGAGGGCGACGCCGAAGACGCCGTTAAGGGCGCGTGAGATCAGCAGCGCGAGCGCGAGCACCAGGGCGCCGATGACCACCAGCAGCGCGCCGATGAACGAGGCTGAGGACCAGACCGCGATCCCGGCCACGATCAGGACCACAGCCGGCAGCACTCCGAGCAGGAAGACGGCGGCGCCGATCGCGATGTTGCCGGTGATCTGGGTTCCCCACCGCTTGCGGAAGATCGAGGCCGAGCGTTTCAGCGTCTCCAGGGGGCCGGTGCCCTCGATCGCGATCACCGGCACGGCGAGGAAGGTGACCAGCGACCAGGCCATGCCGACCAGTCGAGCGGCGATGTTGCCGGCGATCCCGCCCTGGTTCTCCAGGACGCCCATCAGGACGCTGATTGCGGTCGAGATCGCGGCCCAGCCGCAGATCTGGCTGAAGCGGCTGCGGGCGACGGCGAGCCCGTCGGCGACCGTCGCCGCCTGGCCGCTGAAGATCATGTTGGCGGCGGCGGCGAGCCCGACGCTGAAGTAGAAGCCGACGACGGTGAGGACGTAGACGCCGATCACCAGCAGCGGGATCGCTCCACCGAGCGAGTGCTGGTCGAGCAGGTAGAGGCCGGGGCCGAGGAAGACGATCGCCAGCAGCGTGGTGGCGACGGCGCCGTAGAGCGGAAAGCGGATCAGCTCACGGTGCTTGCTGAGCAGCGCCCAGCTCTTCTTCGTCAGTGCCCAACCGCGTCGAATCCTGCTCATCCTGTGCTCCTCTGGGGGTCGGAGGGGGTCGTCTCTCAGGTCGTTTCGGCCAGCCCGGGCGTTCGCTTGAGCCCTCTTTCCTCGAAGTAGGTCCACTCCTGCTCGCCGAGCTCGGTCGCCGGCGGGTCGGCGTAGATCCACTCGCGGGCTATCCGGTGCCAGTTGCGCTTCGCCCGCAGCTGACCGAGCACGGCGATGACGCCGATCTCCATCCGTCGGCCCATCAACTCGTCGGCCGGGATCGACTCGCGGCGCATCAGGTCGAAGTACTCCGAGCGCGGATCGTTGGTCGACTCGATGATCTTCATCACCCGCCGCGCGGTGATTTCGATCTCGCGGTCTTCGACGTACCAGCCGCCGACAGCGCGCATGTGGTCCAACAGGCGCTCGGCGTCGAGCTTCGAGGGCTTCTTGACGAAGCCGAGGTCGTGGAGCGCCTGGCGGAAGGCCTCCGGGTCGTTCCGGGAAGCGGCGTCGAAGGCGCGCTGCTCGAGCAGGATCTGCTCGCGATCGAGCTTCTTGGTCATGCCGAAATCGAGGAAGGCGACCCGGCCGTCGTCCATCAAGATGAAGTTGCCGGGGTGGGGGTCGGCGTTGAATTGCTGCAGGTGGTAGATCGAGCCGAAGCTGCCACGGAAGACGATCTCGCCGAAGCGGCTGCGCTCCTCGTGCGGCAGCTCCTTGATCTCCTCGAAGCCCCTGCCGACGACCAGCTCGGTGACGAGGATCCGGCGGCGGGAGAGCCTGGTGATCACTTCGGGCACGTAGATGAAGGGGTGTTCGCGGTAGGCGCGGGCAAACGAGCGCTGGTTCTGCGCCTCGTACTCGTAGTCGAGCTCCTCCAGCACCCGCTCGCTCAACTCCTCGGCGATCGCCTTGGCGTCGAGTCCCGGGGCGATCGCCCGGGCAAGCCGGACCAGGGTGCCGGCGTTGCGGAGGTCGGCCTCGAGTGCCTCGGCGATCCCGGGGTACTGGATCTTGACCGCGACCTGGCGCCCGTCGAGCAGCTCCGCCCGGTGCACCTGGCCGATCGAGGCGGCGGCGAAGGCCTCGTGCTCGATCTCGGCGAAGTACTCGGAGAGCGGCTCGCCGTCGTACTCCTCCTCGAGCACCTTGACGACCTTCTCCCAGGGCATCGCGGGGGCGTCGGTGCGCAGCTTCGCCAGCTGCTCCTGGTAGATCTCGCGGTACTCCTCGGGGATGAATTCGGTGTCGATGAAGGAGGCGAACTGGCCGAGCTTCATCGCCGCTCCCTTCATCTGCCCCAGCGCGCCGACCATTTTCATCGCCGTCTCCAGGTGACGCTGCTCGAGCCGCTCTTTGCCGCCCTCCTCGGAGCGGCCGACGTTGGTGGCCTTGGTGCCGGCGTAGCGGGCTCCCTGAACGCCGACGATCGAGCCCAGTTTGGCCGACCGCCGCAGCCTTCCCTTGGGGATCTTCGAGTCCTCAGACACAGTCGAAGGTTGCCACAGCTTCTAGTTCTCTATTCTCTCCGGTCCGATGGCCGGTTCCCGTTCAACCCTGAAGGTCGCTCCCCGCGCCGAGTTCGGCTCGCGCGCCTCGCGTCGCATGCGCGGCGAGGGGCTGGTGCCCGGGGTTGTCTACGCAGGCGGATCGGAGGCGACGCCGTTCCAGGTCTCCGAACGCGAGGTGCGGACGATCATCCACGGGGGTGCCGCCCTCTTCGACCTCGAGATCGACGGTGGCAAAGCCGTCCCGGTCGTCGTCAAGGAGCAGCAGCTGCACCCGGTGCGCGGCAGCATCCAGCACATCGACCTGCAGCAGGTCAAGCTCGACGAGGCAATCCAGGCCGAGGTGGCGATCGAGCTCGAGGGCGTCGAGACCGCCCCCGGCGTCAAAG
>DATAIY010000061.1:0-13046 GCA_036262475.1 Solirubrobacterales bacterium | reverse complement strand
GCCGGGGGCCGGGCCGAACCCGGCGGCGGTGCTGAAGATGGCCGAAAGGGTGATTCGCGAGGGCACTGTCCGCGAGGGCAAGGTCGCCGCCGACATCGGCCCCGACGACGCCCGCTGCCTGCTCGAGTCATGGCTCGCCGGCATCGGCCTGGACCTGCGCGGGCGCGATCTGATCGCCTACCTGCAGGCCGACGATTTCTCCCACGCCGACCTCTATCGCCGCGCCCGCCGTATCCACGACCGGCGCCTGCGCAGCGCCGTCGAGGGGGGCACCGCCGCGGTCGCCCGCGGCGATTTCCCCGGCGCGGTCAATGGCCTCTTCGAGGCGCTGCTGCCGGCGGTCCCCTACGCGCCTTCGACCGCCTTCCTCGGCGCCGAGAAGGCGATGCTCTCCGGGCGCGACGGGGACCGCCGGCGGGTCGCCCTGATCGTCGACGGGATCGGCTCGATGCATGGCGTCACCCAGACGATCGAGCAGATCCGCGAGCGCGGGGTCCCCGGTTTCGACATCGACGTGATCGGTACCGATCCCGGCGTCGACCGCCGACTGCCCGCCGCGGCGGAGCTGGAGATACCCTTCTATGAGGGAATGCGCCTCGGGGTCCCGGGACTGCCCGACCTGGTCGAGGCCCTGGCCGAAGGCGGCTACGACCTCGTCCACGTCACCGCCCCCGGACCGGCTGGGATCGCCGCGACGTTGCTGAGCCGGGTCACCGGCGTCCCGCACCTGGCCAGCTACCACACTGAGCTGGCGGCCTACGCGAGAATGCGCAGCGGCGACGACGGCCTCGAGGCGATCGCGCGGATGGGCCTCGGCGCCTTCTACGGCGCTCCACGGATCGTCCTCTCCCCGAGCCCCTCTGCCGACGCTTCGCTGATCGGGCTCGGCACGGACCCGGCGCGGATCGGGCGCTGGGAGCGGGGGGTCGACGTCAGCCGCTTCGATCCGGTCAAGGCGGACCCGAACGCCTATCCCGGCGAGATCAAGATCCTCTACGCCGGTCGCCTCACCCGCGAGAAGGGGGTCGACCTGCTGGCCGAGAGCTTCCTGCGGGCCCATCGTGCCGACCCGCGCCTGCACCTGCTGCTGGCCGGCGGCGGGCCGGAGGAGGAGGAGCTTCGCGCCCGGCTGGGTGAGCATGCGACCTTCCTCGGCTGGCTCGCAGGCGAGGACCTGGCCTGCGCCTACGCCAGCGCCGATGTCTTCCTCTTCGCCAGCAGCACCGACACTTACGGCCAGGTGATCCTCGAGGCGGCGGCGAGCGGGCTGCCGGTCGTCGCCGTCGCCGAGGGTGGTCCGGCGGCGCTGATCGAGAACCGCCACACCGGTCTGCTCTGCCGCCCGGATCCCGACCACCTTGCGGGGGCGCTGCTCCAGCTCGCCTCGGCACCGCTGCTGCGCCGCCAGCTCGGCGCCGCCGGCGCCCACGTCGCCCGCACCCGCAGCTGGGAGCGGTCGATGGGCCAGCTCGCGGCCGGTTACCGGTGCGCGCTCGAGGCCGCCGGGGCGGCGTCGCGGCAGCCCCTCGCCCAAGCTGCCTGAGGCGGCGGGGGCGGGCTGTGTCGCAGTACGATGGATCGATCGACGATCCCGCTCTCTACTTCAACCGCGAGCTCTCCTGGCTCGATTTCAACCAGCGGGTTCTCGAACTGGCTGAGGACACCGAGGTGCCGCTGCTCGAGCGCCTCCGCTTCTGCGGGATCTACGCCTCCAACCTCGACGAGTTCTTCATGGTCAGGGTCGCCGGGCTCCTCGACCAGCTCGACGCCGGCATCGACGCTCGCGGTCCCGACGGGCTCGCACCCGCCAAGCAGATCGACGCGATCCAGGCTCGGGTGCTGGAGCTCGACCACCGCCTTCACAGCTGCTTCGGCGGGGTCCTGCGGCCGGCGCTGGAAGAGCATGGGATCAGGATCGTTTCGTTGGAGACCGCCAGCGAGGAGGAGCGCCGGGAGATCGACGCGCGCTTCCAAGAGCAGGTTTTCCCGGCGCTGACGCCACTGGTCATCGGCCTCGGGCGGCCCTTCCCCTACATTTCCAACCTCTCGCTCAGCCTCGGGGTCCTGCTGCGCGATCCCGAGAGCGGGGTCGAGGTCATCGCTCGCGTCAAGGTCCCGAAGGAGCTGCTCGGTCGCTTCCTCCCGGTCGGCGAGGACGGCAAATCCTTCGTCCCCCTGGAGGAGTTGATCGCCGCCAACCTCGAGGTTCTGTTCCCCGGCACCGACGTCGTCGACCACGGCTACTTCCGGGTCACCCGCGACGCCGACTTCACGATCAGCGACGAGGCCGACGACCTCCTGCAGGCGGTCCAGGATGAGCTGCGCCGGCGTCGCTTCGGCGAGGTGGTGCGGCTGGAGATCGCCGCCGGAATGAACACGAAGCTGCGCGAGCAGCTGATCGGCGCGCTGCGGCTCGAAGACCGCGAGGTCTACGACGTCGACGGCCTGATCGACCTCGGCGACCTCAACAACATCGCCGACGTCCCCGGTCACGCCGAGCTGCGCTACCCGCCCTGGTCCCCGGTCACGCAGCCGCGACTGCAGGGCGAGGACGATGAGCCGGTCGACATGTTCGCCGCGATCCGCCAGCGCGACCTGCTCGTCCACCACCCCTACGACTCCTTTGCCACCTCGGTCGAGCGCTTCATCGAGCAGGCGGTCACCGACCCCGACGTGCTGGCGATCAAGCACACGGTCTACCGCACCAGCGACGACTCGCCCCTGATCCCGTCGCTGATCCACGCCTCCGAACGCGGCAAGCAGGCGGTCTGCATGGTCGAGTTGAAAGCGCGCTTTGACGAGGAGGCCAACATCCACCGGGCGAAGTCCCTGGAGGAGGCGGGCGTCCACGTCGTCTACGGCATCCCCGGTCTGAAGACCCACGTCAAGGCGATCCTGGTCGCCCGTCGCGAGGGGGAGCGGGTACGCGAGTACGTCCACATCGGCACCGGCAACTACCATCCGAAGACGGCGCGCCTCTATACGGACTTCGGCCTCTTCACCGCCGATCCCGACGTCGGTGCCGACGTCGCCGAGATGTTCAACTTCCTCACCGGCTACGGGCGTCCGGCCGTCTACCGCAAGGTCCTGGTCTCGCCGACGACGATGCGCAACCGGATGGTCGAGGAGATCGAGCGCACCGTCGCCGCCCACGAGGCCGGCGAAGAGGCGCGGATTGCGCTGAAGATGAACTCGCTCGTCGACGCCGGCTGCATCAGGGCGCTCTACGAGGCTTCGCAGGCGGGGGTCCAGGTAGATCTCAACGTACGCGGGATTTGCTGCCTGCGCCCCGGCATGCCCGGGATCTCGGAGAACATCCGCGTCGTCTCGATCGTCGGCCGCTTCCTCGAGCACTCGCGTGTCTACACCTTCCAGCGCGGCACCGAGGCCCGGGTGCTGATGGGCTCGGCCGATCTGATGCCGCGCAACCTCGACAGCCGGGTCGAGCTGGTGGCGCCGGTCGAAGATCCGGAGCTGAAGGCGGAGATGCTCGACGTCCTGGAGCGCTGCTTCGCCGACAACGCCAACGCCTGGGAGCTCGACTCCGATGGTCAATGGACCCGCACCTTGCCCCCTGAGGGCGCCCGGCGCAGCGTCCAGGAGGAGCTCCGCGAGCGCCACGCGGCTCGCGCCGCCGAGCAGCTCGCGGCGGCAACCGGCTGATCTCCCCGTTTGCCTCTCCCGTCACTAGGATGAACCGAGTGGCGCGCTTCTCGCTCCTCCCCCGCGATAGCACCTTCTTCGACCTGTTCATCGAGGCCGGTCAGAACACGGTCCACGCCTCTCGTCTGCTCGACCAGATGATGCACCAGTGGCCGGAGGAGGGCGGCCTGCCGCGGGAAATCGTCAAGGCCGAGCAGGAGGGCGATCGGATCACCCACGACATCATCAAGCGGCTCAACTCGACCTTCGTGACGCCGATCGATCGCGAGGACATCTACGGCCTGGCGACCCAGATGGACGACATCGTCGACTTCACCGAGGAGGCCGCAGATTTCCTCGGTCTCTACCAGATCGAGGCGCCGATGGAGCAGGCGGGGGCGCTGACCAAGGTCCTGGTGGCGGCCTGCGAGCAGCTCGCCGCGGGGCTTGCGCACCTGCGTGACTTCAAGGACCTCGACAGGTATTGGATCGAGATCCACCGGCTTGAGAACGAGGGCGACCGAATCTCCCGCGATGCCGTCGCCTCGCTGTTCTCCAACGGGATCGACCCGATGGTCGTGATCCGCTGGAAGGACATCTTCGCCGTGCTGGAGAACGCGATCGACGCCACCGAGACCGCGGCTCAGATCCTTGAGGGCATTGTCATCAAGAATTCGTGAGCTCCGACCTCGTCATCGCGATCGCCATCGCGTCTGCGCTCGCCTTCGGTTTCACCAACGGGTTCCACGACACTTCAGATCTGATCGGAACCGCGGTATCCACGGGCGCGGCGCCACCGCAGGTGGCGATTGCGTTCGCGGCGCTGCTCAATTTCGCCGGGGCGTTTATCTCGGTCGAGGTCGCCAGGACCATCGCCGAGAACGTGATCGACGCCGGACTGATCACCCCGGCGGTGGTTTTTGCCGGACTGATAGGTGCGATCGCGTGGAACCTCGCGACCTGGTGGCTCGGCCTGCCGTCGAGCTCCTCGCACGCGTTGATCGGCGGCCTGGTGGGGGCGACTCTGGCCGCGGCCGGTACCGCCGGCGTGGACGGGCCAGGGCTTCTCGACAAGGTTCTGATCCCGGCACTGGTCGCCCCCGTCCTTGCCTTCCTCGTCGCGGGGACGGCAATCGCGGTCGCCTACCGGTTGTTCGGGCGTCGCCGGCCGGGCTCGTTCAGCCGGGGCTTCCGCTACGCGCAGATCGGATCAGGCGGGTTGCTCGCGCTGGCCCACGGAGCCAACGACGTCCAGAAGACGACGGGGGTGATCGCACTGGCGTTGATCGCGAACGGCTCCCTGGGAAGCGACGCCAACCCGCCCCTTTGGGCGAGCGTCTCGGCCGCGGCGGCGCTTGCGGTCGGCACCTACGGCGGCGGCTGGCGGATGCTGCGAACGACCGGTGCGCGGATCATCAAGATGGACGCGGCGCAGGGCTTCTCGGCGCAGAGCGCCGGTGCGGCGGTGATCCTCGGCGCAACTTTCCTCGGTTTTCCGATCTCGACTACCCACGCGATCAACGGTGGGGTGATGGGGGCCGGCGCGACCAAGCGAGTATCCGCTGCCCGCTGGGGTGTAGCCGGCAACATCGTCACCGCCTGGCTGTTGACGCTCCCCGCGGCGGCGGCGATCGGCGCGGTCGCCTACGGCCTCATGAGGATTCCCGGAACCGGTGCGCTGGGTCCTGTCTTGGTCACCGTTGCATTGCTCGCGGTCCTGGTGGTCGTCTTCACCCATCGCATCCGTCGGGGCTCGCTGACGCTGACCGCCTGACCGGTCGTCGTACAATCGAGAAATGCGCAACCTCCGCAACGTAGCAATCATCATGGTCCTGGCGCTCGCTGTCGCCTTCGCCCCCGCCGGTGGCAACGTCGTCGATGCGATCTTCACCGCCCTGACGATGGGCTTCCTCGCCGGCATCGCCTGGATGCTCTACACGCTCAGCCGTCAGAACCAGTTGACCCTGGCGACCCTCAGCGACAGCCGCCGGGCGATCCTCTACGGCGCCTTCGGCATGCTCGCCCTGCTCGTAGCCGGCACCGACAAGCTGTTCTCGACCGGTGGTGGCACCCTCCTCTGGATCCTCCTGCTCGCCGGCTCCGTCGTCGCGATCTGGCGGATCTGGATCGAGGCCAACACTTATTGACGCCGGCGGGTCTGGCTCGTCGGCTTTTCGTGCCCGAGATTTTCACTGAAATGAGCGAATCGGCGAGCAAAGCGTGGGCCGAGCGCTGGCACAGTTGGACTGTGCCGTCACCCAGCAGCCCGGGCACCGGAAGCGGGGAACCGCCGCGGTCGAGTTGATCGCGGTGGTCCCGTTCCCGGTGCTGGCGGTTCTGTGGTGGCGCAGATCGCGCTCGCCGGGCAGGCGCTGTGCTCGGCGGGCGCGGCGGAGCGAGCCAGGGCGATGGCCTCAGCGAGATCGTCGACCTCGGCTAATAGGGGTAGGGGTTTTCCGGGGTCGGAGTTGGCTGAGGCTGGGGCGTGAGCTTGGAGATGCTCGCCGCGTGCCAGGTACCGACGTCCTTGATTCCCTCTCCGTTGACTTCGCCGCTCTTGGTGTCGCCACCGAAGCTGTAGAGGGGGCGGCCTTTGAAGGTGACCTGGGTGCGGCCGTCGGGTCGTTCGATGGTTTCGAGCCTGACCGGCCCCGTCGGCTTGACTCCGGCCGGAACGACGAGCGGGTGCCAGACGGACAGGCACGAGGCGATGCAGATGAATTTCCCGCTCGTCTCGGCACTGAGGCTGTAGAGGGAGCGCCCCTTGGTGCTGGTGAGGATCGTCTTGCCCAGGGTCGCGTTCTGCGCCTTCTTGGCGACGAGCTTGGTGCTCTGGCTCGCGCTCGCGCCCGCTGGGCCGAGCAGGGCTGCCAGCGCCAGCGCCAGCGCCAGGATCGGAACGCGAATGGGGTAGAGCCTGGGGGTGGAATTTGCAGATCGCGGCATGGACTCTCCTCGGGTCGAATCTTGGTCGATCTGTTGTACGGCTCGGAGTTGGGAAAAGTTCGGTCGGCCGGATCGCAATCTCGTGACCTCGGTGTGCCTGAATCTTTCGATTGAGCGCGCCACGGGTGCGCCCCCGCTCGCCAGGGTTCAGGCATGGCAATTCGCGAAAGCGAGGAGAAGCGATTCCAGGCCGCGACCCGGCTTGGGGACGAGTCGGAGCAGGTCTGATCCTCGCCCTGGGGAGGCACCATCGCACTGCTCGCGGGCGCTGGCGCTGGTGGCGATCGCGGGGCAGTCGTCGGGAAAGGCAGGGTCCAGCGCGCCGTCGATCTGGCGGCGATCTCGGCGGCGCGCTCGATGAGGGATGACCTACCGGGCCGCTGATTCCATCGGCCCTGCCCAGCAGGTTGCCGAACCCGGCCCACATCCACAAGCTCGTATCCCTGGCGCGGGCGCGGCAGGCGGCGACCGCCGGGGAAGACGGGGTCGATCCCCCCGCCTCCCCATCGCCCTTCCGGAAGCTAGGCCGAGGAGTCGCCCCTGCCATCGGTGCCAGCCCGCCGACTTGGCGCGGTTTACTACGGCACCACCGACCAGACCACAAGGCGCTGTAGATGGCGGAACACGGCGATTCCCTGGGATGGTGTGTCAGATCGCCGCGTCAGCCCCGCACTCCGTAGTCCGCCGCATCGAGCGTTACGGAAACCCCCGATGACAGGGGGCGGGCGGCGGCCTAGCCTGGCCTCAATGGAAGGTTCGAGGCCGATGTTCGAGGTTCGCATCCACGGTCGCGGTGGTCAGGGCGTGGTGACGGCGGCTGAGCTGCTGTCGGTTGCCGCCTTCGACGAGGGCCGCCACGCGCAGGCTTTCCCGAGCTTCGGCTCAGAGCGCATGGGGGCGCCGGTGGTCTCCTTCTGCCGCTTCGCGGATGCGCCGATCAGGACGCGGGAACCGGTCGCCGAGCCGGATGCGCTGATCGTGCAGGACCCGACCCTTCTGCACCAGGTAGACCTCTTCAACGGCCTCGGGCCGGACGGCTACCTGCTTCTCAATAGCAGCCGTCGCTTCGAGGAGCTGGGGCTGGGGGAGTTCGCCACCGGATTCCGGCCCGAGCGGCTACTCGCCGTTCCTGCGGGCGAGATCGCCCGCCGGCACCTCGGACGGCCGCTGGCCAACGCGGCGCTGCTGGGCGGCTTCGCCGCGCTGACCGGCGCCCTGAAGCTGAGCTCGGTCCTCGCCGCGATCCGCGAGCGCTTCCCCGGTCGCAGCGGTGAGGCCAACGTCGCCGCCGCAGAGGACTGCTTCAGCCAGGTCGAGGAGAGCATCGGGAGGGTGTCGCGTGCTTAGGCAGACGGAGGGATCGGCGGCCGTCGCCGAGACGGTGGCGCTCTGCCGTCCCGAGGTGGTCTGCGCCTACCCGATCTCACCCCAGACCCACATCGTCGAGGGCCTCGCCGACCTGGTCCGCGCCGGCACCCTGGAGCCCTGCGAGTACATGATGGTCGAGTCAGAGTTCGCGGCGATGTCGGTCTGCATCGGCGCCTCGGCAGCTGGCGCCCGCGCCTACACCGCGACCGCCAGCCAGGGCCTCCTCTACATGGCCGAGGCCCTCTACAACGCCTCTGGCCTCGGGTTGCCGATCGTGATGACGGTCGCCAACCGGGCGATCGGTGCCCCGATCAACATCTGGAACGACCACAGCGACGCGATGTCCCAGCGCGACTCGGGCTGGCTCCAGCTCTACGCGGAGACCAACCAGGAGGCGGTCGACCTGCACGTGCAGGCGTTCAGGATCGCCGAGCAGCTCTCGCTCCCGGTGATGGTCTGCATGGACGGCTTCGTCCTCACGCACGCCTACGAGCGGATCGACCTGCCGACCCGCTCTCAGGTCGACTCCTTCCTGCCGCCCTTCGAGCCCCGCCAGGTGCTTGACCCCGCCGACCCGATGACGATCGGCGCGATGGTCGGGCCGGAGGCCTTCGCCGAGGTCAAATACCTGGCCCACGCGAAGCAGATGCAGGCGCTGGACGTGATCCCGGCGGTCGCCGAGGAGTTCGAGTCGGCCTTCGGCCGGCCCTCCGGTGGTCTCATCCGCGGCTACCGGGCCGACGACGCCGAGACGGTCGTCGTCGCCCTCGGCTCGGTGCTGGGGACGATCGAGGACACGATCGACGCGATGCGCGAGGAGGGGGTCAGCATCGGCGCCCTGGCGATCAAGTCGTTCCGACCCTTCCCGCTGGAGGAGGTGCGGACGGCGCTGGCCGGTGCCAAGCGCGTGGTCGTGCTCGAGAAGGCGCTCGCCGTCGGCGTCGGAGGCATCGTCGCCGCGAACGTGCGGATGGCGCTCTCGGGTCTGCAGATGCACGGCTACACCGTGATCGCCGGCCTCGGCGGCCGGGCGATAACCGGCCCCTCGCTGCGGCGGCTGTTCGCCGAGGCGGTCGCCGATCGGCTCGAGCCGCTGAGCTTCCTCGACATGGACTGGGGCCGGGTCGAGGCGGAGCTGGAGCGGATGGCGGACAGCGGTCGCAGCGGCCCACACGCCGAGAACATGCTCCGCGAAATCGGCATCGTCGCCGGAGGATCTCACTAAGCGAGATGACAGAGCCCACTGAGACCGAGGCCGGAAAGCGCGACCAGCGGGTGCGCTTCTACCAGGTGGGCAGCCACGTGGTCGGCAACCGCCTGCTCGATCCCGAGCAGCGAACCGTGCAGGCCCGGATGGACCGCTCCAACACGCTCACCTCCGGGCACCGTGCCTGCCGCGGCTGCGGCGAGGCGTTGGGCGCCCGCTACGTGCTCGACGCCGCGATGCGCGCCTCCGAGGGGAAGCTGGTGGCGGCCAACGCGACCGGCTGCCTCGAGGTCTTCTCGACGCCCTTCCCCGAGTCCTCCTGGCAGCTGCCCTGGATCCACTCGCTGTTTGGCAACGCCCCGGCGGTCGCCAGCGGCGTCGCCGCGGCGCTGCGCGCGAAGGGTCGCGACGACATCCGGGTGGTCGGCCAGGGAGGCGACGGCGGCACCGTTGACATCGGCTTCGGCTGCCTCTCGGGGATGTTCGAGCGAAACGACGACGTGCTCTACGTCTGCTACGACAACGAGGCCTACATGAACACCGGCGTCCAGCGCTCCGGCGCGACGCCGCCGGCCGCCCGCACCGCCAACACGAAGCCGATCGGCGAGCACCCGGGCAACGTCTTCGGCCAGGGCAAGGACATGCCGCGGATCGCGATGGCGCACGGCATTCCCTACGTCGCGACCGCCACCGTCGCCGAGCCGCACGACCTCGAGCGCAAGGTGGAGGCGGCGATGAGCCTGCGCGGCGCCCGCTATATCCACGTCTTCGTCCCCTGCCCGCTGGGCTGGGGAGCGGAGCCCCGCGACACGATCAAGCTCGCGCGGCTGGTCAAGGAGACCGGCCTGTTCCCGGTCTTCGAGGCGAGCGACGGGGAGGTCACCGGCGTCTCCAGGATCCGGCGCCGCACCCCGGTCGAGGAGTACCTGCGGCCCCAGCGCCGCTACGCCCACCTCTTCGGCGAGCATCCGCGTCCCGACATCGTCGAGCGGCTGCAGGCGATCGCCGACCGCAACATCCGCGAGTACGGCTTGCTCGGCGACGGCTCCGAGGAGGAGGCAGGCTGGTGAGCGCCAAGCCCTACGCGATCACGCTCGACGTCGGCTCCAGCCTGGCCAACAAGACCGGGAGCTGGCGCGAGGAGCGCGCCGTCTACGTCGACCGGATGCCGCCCTGCAACGACGCCTGTCCGGCCGGCGAGAACATCCAGGCCTGGCTGTATGAGGCCGAGGAGGGGGAGGGTGGCTACGAGCGGGCCTGGCGCAAGCTGGTGGAGGACAACCCGCTGCCGGCCGTGATGGGGCGGGTCTGCTACCACCCCTGCGAGACGGCCTGCAACCGCGCCCAACTCGACGAGGCGGTCGGCATCCACTCCGTCGAGCGCTTCCTTGGCGACGAGGCGATCAGGCGCGGCTGGCGGCTGGAGCGCGGGGCCGAGCCGAGCGGCAAGCGCGTGCTGGTGGTCGGGGCCGGCCCGTCCGGGCTCTCGGCCGCCTACCACCTGACCCGGCTCGGCCATGCGGTGACGATCCACGACGCCGGGCCGATGGCCGGCGGCATGATGCGCTTCGGCATCCCCCGCTACCGTCTGCCGCGCGACGTGCTGGAGGCCGAGATCGAGCGGATCCTCGACCTCGGCGTCGAGCTGGAGCTGAACCACAAGGTCGATGACGTGCTCGAGGCGATGCGCGAGGGCGACTTCGATGCCGCCTTCCTCGCGGTGGGCGCGCACATCGGCCGCCGCGCCTACGTTCCGGCCGGCGAGGCCGAGCGAATCGTCGACGCGGTCTCGCTTCTCGAGGGCCTGGAGGAGGGCGAGAAGCCGCTGCTCGGCCGCCGCGTCGCCGTCTACGGCGGCGGCAACACGGCGATGGACGCGGCGCGGACGGCGCGGCGACTCGGCGCCACCGACGCCGTCGTCGTCTACCGCCGCACCCGGGAGCGGATGCCCGCGCACGACTTCGAGGTCGCCGAGGCCGAGGAGGAGGGGGTGATGATGCGCTGGCTCTCGACCGTCAAGCACTTCGAGGACGGCAAGCTTCTGCTGGAGCGGATGGAACTGGACGATTCCGGGTTTCCGCAGCCTACCGGCGAGACCGAGGAGCTGGAGGCCGACTCGCTCGTCCTCGCGCTCGGCCAGGAAGCCGACCTCTCCCTGCTCGACGGCGTGCCCGGGATCGAGGTCGCCGACGGGGTGGTTCAGGTCGGTCCGAACATGATGACCGGCCACGCCGGCGTCTTCGCCGGCGGCGACATGGTGCCAGCGGAGCGCACGGTGACGGTCGGCGTCGGGCATGGCAAGCGGGCGGCCCGCCACATCGACGCCTGGCTTCGCGGCGGCGAGCACGAGCCGGCGCCCCGGCACGAGCTGGCCGGATTCGACATGCTGAACACCTGGTACTACTCGGACGCGCCGCGGGCCGAGCAGCCGCGGCTGGAGGCGGTGCGGCGGGCATCCGGCTTCGACGAGGTGGTGGGCGGCCTCGACGAGTCCAACACCCTGTTCGAGGCGCGGCGCTGCCTCTCCTGCGGCAACTGCTTCTCCTGCGACAACTGCTACGGCGTCTGCCCGGACAACGCCGTGATCAAGCTCGGCGCCCCCGGCGAGCGCTATGAGATCGACCTCGACTTCTGCAAGGGCTGCGGCCTCTGCGTCGCCGAGTGTCCCTGCGGGGCCATCGAGATGGTGCCCGAGGAGACCTGAGCCTGATGCCGACTAACATTGGCTGATGGCGGTGCAGGTGGCCACGATCGAGCGGGAGGGGCTTGACAAGCTCCTGGCGATCCTTGGCAGGCGTGGCTTCGAGCCGATCGGCCCGACGATCCGCGACGGGGCGATCGTCTACGACGCGATCGCCAGCAGCGATGACCTTCCGGTTGGCTGGACCGACGAGCAGGACGGCGGCAGCTACCGGCTGCGGCGCCGCGACGACGAGGCGCTTTTCGGCTACGCGGTCGGGCCCCAGTCCTGGAAGCGGTTTCTGCACCCGCCGGAGCTGAAGCTGTGGCGGGCCCGCCGTGGCCCCGACGGCGAGCTGGAGATATCCGAGGAGGCCGACGACCCACCGGCCTACGCCTTCATCGGGGTTCGATCCTGCGAGCTGCACGCGATCGCGATCCAGGACCGGGTGCTGATGGAGGGCGAGTACCCCGACCCCTTCTACCGGGCCCGGCGCGAGGGCGCCTTCATCGTCGCCGTCAACTGCACGGTCGCCGGTGGCACCTGCTTCTGCGTCTCGATGGATACCGGCCCGAAGGTGGAGTCAGCTCACGACCTGGCGCTGACGGAGGTGATCGAGGACGGCAGGCACTACTTCGTCTGCGAAGCGGGCAGCGAGCGCGGCGCCGAGGTGCTGGCCGAGCTGCCGCACTCCGAAGCGGGCGCGGCCGAGGTCGGTGCGGCCGAGGCCGGCGTCGCCCGCGCGGCGGCCAACCAGGGCCGGGTGATGGAGACGGCGGGGATCAAGGAGCTGCTCTACGACAACCTCGAGCACCCCCGCTGGGACGAGGTGTCTGAGCGCTGCCTGACCTGCGGCAACTGCACGATGGTCTGCCCGACCTGCTTCTGTACCACCGTGGAGGACACCAGCGACCTCGCCGGCGAGAGCGCCGAGCGGACGCGGCAGTGGGACTCCTGCTTCACGCTTGACTTCTCCCACCTCCACGGAGGCAGCGTGCGCAACTCCTCGCGGTCGCGCTACCGGCAGTGGATGACCCACAAGCTGGCGACCTGGATCGACCAGTTCGGCAGCTCCGGCTGCGTCGGCTGCGGGCGCTGCATCACCTGGTGCCCGGCCGCCATCGACATCACCGAGGAGGTGGCGGCGATCCGAGCCACCGACGGGGACGTCGCCGCATGAGGACGATCGGCGACCTGCTCGGC
>DATAIY010000060.1:0-4121 GCA_036262475.1 Solirubrobacterales bacterium | reverse complement strand
CCGCGGCGCGCCGGACTCGCGCGGCATCACCGGCAGCGTCGGCTGCTCGATCGGAACCGAGCCCTTGACGATCGCCTGGGCGACCAGGTAGCCGAGCTCGGGCGAGGAGGCGGCGCGCGCGTACATCCGCGTGTAGGTCTTCTCGAAGGTGTCGATCAGGTCGCGGACGTCCTCGGCCGACTCCAGCGCCGGCCGCGGCGCGTCGACCTCGATGTCCACCAACTGGCCGTAGTACTGCATCCGCACCATGTGGGTGAAGGAGACTTCCTCGGCCTTGTGGCCGGACTTGGCGAACTCGTCGCGGACGCGGTCCTCGAGCGAGCGCCAGGCCTGGGTCAGGAGGCCGCCCATCTGCTCGCGCTCGGCGTCGCCCTGGGCCGGCATCAGCGGCAGGTCGACCTGGCGGTCGAAGCGGTACTCGAACTCGGCGCAGGCGCAGCCGAAGGCTGAGAAGCCCGCCGCCCACTCGGGCACCAGCACCTGCTGGTAGGGGACGCCGCTGGTGTAGCCAGCGACGTGCAGCGGGCCGCCGCCGCCGTAGCAGAGCAGGGTGTAGTCGGCGGGGCTGTAGCCCTTGCCGAGGATGCGGCCGACGGCCTCGTTGCGAAGCGAGGTCTCGAACAGCTCGATCACTCCCGAGGCGGCCTCCTCGATGCCGAGGCCGAGCGGGTCGGCCACCTGGCGCTTTACCTCGGCCCGGGCGCGCTCGATGTCGAGCTGGATCTGGCCGCCGAGGAAGTACTCGGGGTTGAGGCGGCCGAGCACGAGGTTGAGGTCGGTGATCGAGACCGTTTCCACCCCGCCCTCGGGCCAGGCGGTGCCGATCATCGCCCCGGCGGAGTCGGGCCCGATCTCGGGCCGGCGCGCGTTGGGGTCGATGCGGACGAAGGAGCCGCAGCCCGAGCCGACCGAGTCGATCTGGACCAGCGGCATGTTGAGCAGGAATTTCGCCATGTCCGGGGTCGTCGTCACCTCGTAGCGCTTGCCGGTCAGCAGCGCGATGTCGAACGAGGTGCCGCCGATGTCGGTGCAGAGGACGTTGTTGAGGTCGATCCGGTCGGCCAGGTAGCGGGCGCCGACGACGCCGCCGATCGGACCCGAGACCAGGGTCGTCGCCAGCTGGTCGGCGTCGATCGAGATTGTGCCGCCGTGGGAGGCCATGACCCGCAGCTCGAAGGCGGCGCCGCGCTCCTTGGTGCGGTCGCGGACGGCGCGCAGGGTGCCGCGCGAGGGCTCGGCGGCATAGGCCTCGATCACGGTCGTGTTCAGGCGCGGGAAGTCACGACGCGAGGGGTAGAGGTCGCTGGAGACGAAGACCGGGCAGTCGCCGTTGACGCTGCGCTTGGCCTTCTCCTCCTCGACGATCTCACGCACGCGCTGCTCGTGGGCGGGGTTGCGGTAGGAGAAGATCAGCGAGATCACTATCCCCTCGACGCCGTCGTCGAGCAGGGCGTTGACCGCCTCGCGGGCGTCCTCGTCGCGCAACGGCAGGACCTCGTTGCCGAAGAGATCGATGCGGCCGCGGACCCCGTGGACCCGGTCGCGCGGGATCAGCGGGTCGTTGTGGTGGTGGGTGGCGATGTGAAGGCGGTCGGCGTAGGAGTAGCCGAGGTAGGTCTGGATGCCGCGCTCCATCTGCAGCGAGTCCTCCTGGCCGGCGGTGACCAGGGCGCCGACGCGACGTCCCTTGCGGGTCAGCAGCCGGTTCAGCATCGCGGTGCCGCTGAAGACAGCGGACTGGATCCGCGGGAAGCCCTCCTCGGGGGTCGAGTCCCACTGGCGAAACGCGTCCTCGGCGGAGCTCATCAGCCCCACCGACTCATCCTGCGGAGTCGTCTGTGCCTTGCCAACGATGAAGTTGCCGGCATCGTCCACGATGAACGTGTCCGTCATCGTGCCGCCGGCGTCGATCGCCAGCACGCGTGGATCGTGCTCCCTGTTTCCCATGGGCTGACTGTAGTCGGCTGAGCGCCGCTGTCGTCGTCCTCGCCAGACGATCGCCGCGGGCCAGTTTGTGGTCTAACCACAAACGGGCTACCTTGAGCAGATGAGATCGAGCTCCGCGATCGGGCCCCCCCACGCGAGCCGCGCCGAGATCGCCGAGATCATCGAAACGCTCAGCGCCGAGCTCGATGACATCTCGGCCGCGCTGACCGACACGATCCACGAGCACCTCGAGGAGCTCGACGACGATATGCGCACCTGGACCCTGCAGAGCACGCGGGCGAACCTCGGGGTGATGGTGACGTTGATGCGCGAGGGAGCCGACCCGCGGACGACCATCGCGCCGCCGGAGGCGATCGGCTACGCCAAGGAGTACGTCCTCCGCGGCCTCGACTTCGGCCTCCTCCAGCGCGCCTACCGCAGCGCCCAGGGCGTCTTCTCGGGAATGATTCTGGAACGGCTGCGGGAGACGACCGACGACGCCGACCACCTGGCCGACGCGATGGTCTTCTTCAACGCCTGGATCTTCGCCTGGATCGAGGCACTCGAGCGCCAGCTGACCGAGGTCTACATGAGCGAGCGCGAGCAGTGGGTGCGCGGCGCCGCGGCGATGCGCGCGGCCGAGGTGCGGGCCTTGCTCGGCGGCGCCCGCGTCGACGTCGCCGACGTCAGCCAGCGGCTCGGCTACGAGCTCGACCGCTTTCACGTCGGCTACGTCGTCTGGAACGAGACCGCCGAGGACTCACCCGGGGACGGCCAGGCGCTGTTCGGCGAGATGGAGCAGGTCGCGGCCGCCGTCGCCGAGTCGCTCGGTGCCCGCTCGGCGCTGACCGTCGCCCAAGGCCGCCACCTCGCCTGCTGGGCGGGGCGGCACGAGCCCCAGCACCTCGGCGACCTGCGGGTCCCGCGTGGCGCCGGCAGGACGATCTCGGTCGCCGCGGGAACGCCGGCGCACGGCGTCGAGGGCTTCGTCCTCAGCCACCGCGAGGCGCTGCTCGCCCGCCGCGTCGCCCAGCTGCGCGGCGACTCGCGCGCCGCCCGGGTCACCTTTCCCGACCTCGCCCTGGAGGCGCTGATGGTCAACGACGTCAATGCCGCCAGGCGCTTCGCCGAGCGCGAGCTCGGGCCGCTCGCCGCCGCGGACGACGCGACCGTGCGGCTGGCCTCGACCCTGGCCGTCTTCCTCGACGAGGGGGCGAGCTTCGTCCGCGCCGCCCGCCGTCTCGGCGTCCACACCAACACCGTCACCTACCGCGTCCACCGCGCCGAGGAGCTGCTCGGCCACCCCGTCGGCGAGCGCCAGCTCGAGCTGCGAGCGGCGCTGCGCCTGGCGCGGCTGGTGCCGGGCGAGGGCTGATCTCGGGGCGAGGGCTCAGTCCCAGGCCACCCGCACCAGCAGCTTTCCCAAGTTGCTGCCGTCAAAGAGCTGGGCGAGGGCGTCGGGGGCGACGTCGAGGCCGCCGTTGACGATCGTCTCGTCGTAGTGGAGGTTGCCGGCGCCGAGCATGCCGGCGAGGTGGCCGATCGCCTCTTCGAAGCGGTCGACGTAGTCGAGGACGAGGAAGCCCTTCATCGTCGCCCGCTGCATGATCAGCTGGCCGACGTTGAGCAGGCCGCTGCCGGCGGCGTCTTCGTTGTAGGTGTTGTACTCGGCGATCATTCCGCAGAGCGAGATCCGGGCGCCGATGTTGAGCCGCATCAGGACGTGGTCCATGATCGGGCCGCCGACGTTCTCGAAGTCGACGTCGACTCCGTCGCGGGTCGCCGCGTCGAGCTGCTCGCGCCAGTCCTCGGCGCGGTGGTCGACGCAGGCGTCGTAGCCGAGCCTCTCGATCGCGTGGCGGCACTTCTCGGGACCGCCGGCGATGCCGACGACCCGCGCCCCGCGCTCCTTGGCGATCTGGCCGGCGATCGAGCCGACGGCGCCGCAGGCGGCGGAGATCACGATCGTCTCGCCCTCCTTGAGGTCGGCGATGTCGATCCCGATGTAGGCGGTGATGCCGGTGTGCCCGAGCGCCCCGAGGAAGGCCGACAGCGGCGCCGGCAGCGGGTCGGGGAGCACGCTCAGCGGTGCCTCCAGCAGCGTGTCGTCGGCGAGGCAGAGCTCCTGCCAGCCGAGGAAGCCATTGACCGTCGCGCCGACCGGCATGTCCTCGCGGCGCGAGGACATGCCGGTC
>DATAIY010000059.1:0-2320 GCA_036262475.1 Solirubrobacterales bacterium | reverse complement strand
ACGTAGATCAGGTCCTGGGAGAGGAGGTGGCGGCGCAGGTCCTGCGGCCCCTGCTCGCGGCGGAAGAGGGAGATGTGGCTGGCCTCGCAACGGTGGGCCGAAAAGGCCCGGTAGAAGCGGACGATGTAGTGGTCGGCGTCGCCGCTGGCCGAGGGTAGGAAGCAGACCCGCGGGCGCTCGGCGCCGGTCAGCGCCAGCACGTAGTTGTCGAGCAGCGGATTCCCGGACTCCATCGAGAAGCCGCCGCCGCCGAAGGCGACAATCTGTCGCGGCACGGTTTTCATTACCCAATAGTCGCCGCGAGGACGCCCCGCGTCGTTGTACAGCGGTCCGAAGATCCCGCCGCGGCGCTCGCCCGTGTGTACAGGGACCCTGATTGCAAGATCGGCTGCAGGCGCGGCTGTTGGGGCACCTATGCCCGGCGCAGCTTGTTCCGCGCCCTCTGCAGTCTGACCTTGACGGTCCCTCAGACGACGGGCGAGAGCCGGCCGAAGTAGCCGAACCAGTTGCCCGAGCGCTCCTGGAGCGAGAGGCCGGCCTCGGCGCCCATCCGCTCGAGGCTGGCACGGGTGGTAAAATGGGGATCGCCGAACAGCTCGCCGACCACGAGCCGGCCGCCGGGCTTGAGCACACGCCGGATCTCGGCCAGGGCAGCGGAGCGGTCGGGGATCTCGCCGAGAACGGCGGTGAGGATCACCGCGTCCAAGGAGGCGTCCTCGAAGGGAAGGGCCGTCGCGTCGCCCCGGGTCGGGACGAGGTTCTGGAGGCCGCGCTCGGCCGCCCCCCGCATCACGTGGTCGAGAAACTCCTGCTGGAGGTCGAAGAGCTCGAGCCTGCCGTCGGGGCCGACCCACTTGGCGATCTCGTGGCTGTAGTAGCCGGTGCCAACGCCGATCTCCAGCAGGCGCTCACCCGGCTCGGGGCGCAGCACCTCGCGCAGGCGCTCCCGGGTGATGACCGGATGCGGCGCTTCGACCCAGAAGCGCTGCCCGTAGGGGCAGGCCGAGGGGTTCTTGCGCCACCACAGCGCCGCCGCCAGGACCGCCCCGGCGGCGGCGCCCGCCAGCAGGCGCGGGCGCATCAGTCGCCGGGGCCAAAGCCGACGCGGTGAGCGGCGGACTCGATCCGGAGGAAGGCGACCCTGCCGAGGTAGACGGCGATCACCCCGTCCTCCGTGTGCAGGTCGTGCCAGCCGCCCTTCTCGAGCTGCTTGCGAAGGTCCTTGAGGTCGTCTTCGGCGAGACCGGCGGAGATCACCTGGCCGCCTTCGAATCCGATCTCCACTCGCTGTGCGTCAGCCATCAGTGCCCTCCCGCGGGTTCGACGATCTCGGTGAGTACCCCGCCGGTCGAGCGGGGGTGAAGGAACGCGACGCGACTCTCGCGGATGCCGACCCGCGGCTTGGAGTCGATCAGCGTGACGCCGGCGGCGGCGATGCGCTCGAGGGTGGCGTCGATGTCGTCGACCGCATAGGCGACGTGGTGCAGCCCGGCGCCGTTGCGGGCCATGAACTTGCCGACCGGGGTGTCGGGGCCGAGCGGGCGCAGGAGCTCGACGTG
Organism: Solirubrobacterales bacterium; assembly: GCA_036262475.1. Classification (GTDB taxonomy): domain Bacteria; phylum Actinomycetota; class Thermoleophilia; order Solirubrobacterales; family 70-9; genus VAYN01. The sequence continues at coordinate 761 of DATAIY010000059.1, read as the reverse complement.
ACCCTCGCCGACGTCGAGCAGGACCGCCTCGACGCCCTGAGAGTCGACCGTCTCACGGTGCGCGAGCGCCATCTCGAAGCTGCCCTCGTACAGGGCCATCGCCGCGTCGATGTCCTCGACCGCGACTCCGATGTGGTCGATCCTTCCGAACAAGGCGGCCAGTCTATGCGGCCGGGGGAAGGTCGTCGCCACCGTTACCGTGCTCGACCCGGAGGATCTCCGCCATCGCCGCCAGGCCGACCTCGAGCTGTTCGGGCGTCGGCTCCTTGGTTGCCAGGTGGCGCTGGATCTCCCGCCCGGGGGCGTGGAAGGCCTCGGCCAGCGGGTCACCGTGATGGCGGTCGCTCCAGGCGAACATCTCGACCGCGATCGAGGCGCCACCGAGGCCGACGCCGGCGCGGACCGCGGCGCTGGGCTGCTCGACCAGGCGCTCCAGCAGCACCGTGCCACCGGCTGAGAGCAGCATCATCGGGACGATCAGATTGGAGCCGCAGCGATCGTGCTCTTTGGGCACGCTGGCGACGTCTTCGACCCCCTGCTCGTAGGCGGCGATCGCCTTGTGCTCGACCCCGTGGTAGGCGGCGAGGTCGCGGTCCATCAGCGCCACCATCGCCGGTACCGCGCCGATCGCCTGCACCAGCCCCTCGCGCAGCGCCGAGGCCGGCGCCCGCCGGCGCAACAGCCCGGTTGCCGCCAGGGTCGCGCCGACCGCGGCGACGACGCGCCAGTCCTCGAAGGGAAGTCGCGCCGCCGGCAGCCGC
>DATAIY010000058.1:0-3235 GCA_036262475.1 Solirubrobacterales bacterium | reverse complement strand
TACTGTGATCTCGGAATGACGAATATCCAGCCGCAGTACGGCTTTGCCCAGGTTGCAGCCGGCGTGTACGGCCGCGGGGCGACCCTGGAGGCGCTCACCCCGGGCGCTCGCGTCCGCGGTGTGGTCGTCGGATCGTCGGTGGCGGTATTCAGCGTCCAATGGCACGGGTCCAACGCGATCACGCTCACCTACCGCGACGATGCCGGAAGCGTCGCGCAGACCCTGCTCTACCGCGACGTCGAGCCGTCACTCATTGTCGAGCAGGCTGCGCGGGCCTACGCGTTCGACGGTGACCCGAACCTCTTTCGGCTCGCGGCGGAGGCGCTGCGAATCCGGATGGCCGCGCGGTTCGACCCGATGCTGGCAGTGACCACCAGCGACCTGGAGCCGCTGCCGCACCAGATCAAAGCGGTGTACGGCGAGCTGCTCCCGCGCACACCGCTGCGCTTCTTGCTCGCGGACGACCCTGGTGCCGGCAAGACGATCATGGCGGGGCTCTACATCAAGGAGCTGATGCTGCGCGGTGACCTCGCCCGGTGCCTGATCGTCGCTCCGGGCAGCCTGGTCGAGCAGTGGCAGGAAGAGCTCCTGGACAAGTTTGGGATTCGGTTCGAGCTTCTCACCCGCTCCCTGGTCGATTTGACCCCCGATGAGAACGTCTTCGAACGCCACCCGTTGCTGCTCGCGCGGATGGACCAGCTTTCTCGCTCCGAGGAGCTGCGCAGCGCCCTGGAGCACGCGGACTACGACCTCGTCGTCGTCGATGAGGCACACCGCATGTCCGCCCACTACTTCGGCGCAGAGCTGAAGACGACAAAGCGCTACGACCTCGGCCGTCTGCTTGGTCGGGTCGCGCGGCACCTGCTGCTCATGACCGCGACCCCGCACGCCGGCAAGGAAGAGGACTTCCAGCTGTTCCTGGCGCTGCTCGATGGCGACCGTTTTGAAGGCCGGTACCGCGACGCCGTCCATTCCATCGACACGTCAGGGCTGATGCGGCGCATGGTCAAGGAGGATCTGCTCACCTTCGAGGGCAAGCCGTTGTTCCCGGAGCGGGTCGCGAACACGCTGATGTACGACCTCTCGCCTCCTGAAGCCGAGCTGTACGAAGCGGTCACCGACTACGTCCGCGAGCAGATGAACCGGGCCGAGCAGCTCAAGCACGAGGGCGAAGGCAGGAGAGGGAACACAGTCGGCTTTGCCCTAACGGTGCTGCAACGCCGCCTCGCATCCAGCCCGGAAGCGATCCTGCGCTCGCTAGACCGACGGCGCCGGCGACTAGAAGGCAAGCGACAGGAGACGCTCGGTCTGGACGCCACCGGCCAGTCATCGCTGGAGCGTCGGCTGGCCGATCTACTCGGGCGCACCGTCGAGGTCACCGAAGACGATTTGGACGAGTTGACCAGCGACGAACGCGAGCAAGCTGAAGACAGCGTGGTGGACGCTGCGTCCGCCGCCCGCACGCTCGCCGAGCTGGACAAGGAAATCGCGATCCTGGGCGATCTCGTGGAGCTGGCCCGGCGGGTTCGCCACTCGGGCACCGACCGGAAGTGGACCGAGCTGCGCAGTCTCCTTCTGGAAGAGGAGGCGATGTACGAAGCCGACGGCTCCCGTCGCAAGATCATCATTTTCACCGAACACCGCGACACCCTGAACTACCTGGTCGACCAGATCCGGTCGCTGCTCGGCCGCAACGAGCCGGTCGTGACGATCTCCGGCGGTGTCCCACGGGAGGCCCGTCGGGCGGTGCAGGAGCTGTTCACCCAGGACAAGGACACCCTCGTCCTGGTGGCCACGGACGCCGCCGGTGAAGGGCTCAACCTGCAGCGCGCTCACCTGATGGTGAACTACGACCTACCCTGGAATCCCAACCGGATCGAGCAGCGGTTCGGTCGCATCCACCGGATTGGCCAGACCGAGGTCTGCCGGCTGTGGAACTTGGTGGCCGCCGACACTCGGGAAGGGGCGGTATTCCAGCGGCTGCTCGACAAGGTGGAGGAGCAGCGCCGCGCGTACCAGGGGAAGGTCTTCGACGTCCTGGGCGAGGCGTTCGAGGGTCGACCGCTGCGAGACATCCTCATCGAGGCCATCCGGTACGGCGACCAGCCGGAGGTCCGCGCCCGGCTCGACCAGGTGATCGATGCCGAGGTGAGCGTCGGGCTGGACAAGCTGATGCAGGAGCGAGCCCTGCACGACGTCCTGGCCGATGCCGACGTTCGCGAGCTGCGGCTGCGGATGGAGGAGGCCCGGGCGCGGCGGCTCCAACCACATTACGTCCAAGCGTTCTTCGCCGAGGCCTTCCGCTTGCTGGGCGGCCGGGTGAGTGCCCGCGAGACCGGCCGCTTCGAGATCACCCATGTGCCGGCCGAGGTGCGCGACCGAGATCGCCAAATCGGGCTGGGGGCGCCGGTGCTGCGCCGCTACGAACGGATCTGTTTCGAACGCGAACACCTCCGCGCCGTGGGCAAGCCGAAGGCTGACCTGGTCGCGCCGGGGCATCCGCTCCTCGATGCGGTGGTCGACCTAGTGGTCGAGCGGTACGGCACGCTGCTGAAGAAAGGTGCGTTCCTCGTCGACGGCAACGATCCCGGCGAGGATCCGCGCCTGCTCGTCGCCCTCACCCAAACGATCAACGACGGGCACGCCTCGGGCCGAACGGTCTCCAAGCGCTTCGACTTCGTCGAAATTCGTCCCACCGGGCAAGCCTCCTCGGCCTGTCCAGCGCCATACCTCGACTACCGAGCGCCGGACTTGGACGAGCTGAACCTGCTCGGCCCGCTGCTGGGCGAGCCATGGCTGGCCAGCGGCCCAGAGCAGGTCGCGGTCAGCTGGGCAGTGAGCCACGGCGCCAGCGAGCACCTCGCTGAGGTCTCGGAGCGCATCCGGACGACGGTTGCCCGGACCCGTGCGCAGGTCCGTCAGCGCCTCACCCAAGAGATCAACTATTGGGATGCCCGACACGCCGACCTGCTCGATCAGCAGGCCGCCGGGCGCCAGCTGAAGGTGAAGCCGGAGACCGCGGAGCGGCGCGCCCGCGACCTGGAGCGCCGGCTCGACCGACGGCTTGAGGACCTGGATGCCGACGAGGCATTGCGGCCGCTCCCACCCGTCGTCGCCGGTGGCGCGCTGGTCGTGCCGCAGGGTGCCCTGGACCGGCTGGCCGGCCGGCGGGATCAGCCGGTTGCCACCTACGCGAAGGACACCGCCGAGGTCGACCGCCGGGCCGTGGCTGCCG